>NZ_JBHJRC010000372.1:0-7211 GCF_042261735.1 Kitasatospora sp. NPDC056327
CAGGAAGTCGGACCGGCCGACTTCCTGTGCGTCGGGGCTGCCTCCGGCTGCTCGGCCGTGACCCGCACAATGGACCGGTGGCCGTCTTCACCTGCGCGAACTGTCTCCTGCCCCTCACCGGGAGCCTCCGACGCGCCCGGCCCTCCGCGGACGCCGGGAAGCGTTCCGGGCACCGGACGGCGCCACCCGGGATCACCCGGGGCACCTACGCGGCCGACCCGGACGGCGGCTTCCTGCTGCATCCCGACGACGCGCCGGGAACGGCCCCGCACCCGGACCACCGGCGCCGCAACGGCTGCTGCGGCCTCGACGGCCTGGACGGTCCCAACCTGGTCTGCTCCGCGTGCGGCACCGAGGTCGCCACCCGGCAGTCGGACTGCTGGACGCCGAACCTGATCGCCCTGACTGCCGGCGCCGTCGGCGCCGCTAGCCGGGACAGCCGGTGACGAGGTCGATCTCCTCCCCCGCCGCGGTCCACGCCGTCATGGTGCCCGAGAGGCCCGCGCTGACGGAGACGTGGTCCTCGCGATGGGCGACGGCACCACCCGCCCCGGGCACGAATCTGAATCGGATCGTCAACTGCTCGCCCGGGGGCACGTCGTAGGTGCTGCCCATCGGCTCGAAGACCACCATCAGCGGCTCGTCCGCCGGCGCCTCCACGACGACGAACTCCTCCGCCGACCGCGCTTCCCGCGCGGCGGCCCTGCGCCGCAGCCACTCCCTCACCCGACCGCTCACGGAACCCATTGTGCCCACGGTCCCCCGCCACGTCACCGGTCCGGCACACACCGGAGCCGGACCCACCCCCAACGGATCCGGAGGGCGGTGGTGGCCACGGCCGTGAGCAGCTTCCGGCGGCCGGCCCGCGCGGACAGCGAGCCGGCAGCCGATCGGCGTCACGCCCCACCGCTCGGAGGTGTCGCCGGTCGGTGGCGGCCACGCCTGCGGGCAACCCGCGCAGGCGCCGGGCCAGTGCCGCGGGTGACCCGGAACAGCGCCACCGACACAACGCCCCAAGGCGCCGAAGCACCCTCGGGCGTGGGCGAGTCCGGCCGCCGAGGGGCTCCGGACGGAGGAGCCGGGTGGCCACGGGCGGCATCCGGCCACCACCCGCCCCCACTCCCCGAGCGCCCGGCCACAGCCCCGCACCACCTCGACCACCCCCCGGCGGAGAGACCCGCCACAGGGCAGGACAGCCGCGCAGGCTGCCGGAAAATCCGTGCCCCGGTGCCGCCGCAGGAGCAGAATCGCAGCCATGGCGGATATCGAAGCGTTCCGGGACGCGGTCGGCGGTTGGGCGGCCGGCGGTCCCGGTGGGCCGGCGGGCGAGCTGGCCGAGTGCCTGGGCGTGCGGACGGCGGTGCTGGTGGAGGGCCCGAGCGACCTCGCGGCCGTCGAGACGCTGGCCGCGCGCCGCGGTCGGGACCTGCCCGGCGAAGGGGTGTGCGTCGTCTCGATGGGCGGAGCCATGAACGTCGCCCGGTACACGGCCCTGCTGGGCCCGCCGGGGCTCGGGCTGCGCCTGGCCGGGCTCTGCGACGAGAACGAACAGGGCTTCTACGAGCGGGGGCTGGAGCGTGCGGGCGCCCCGGGCGACGGGTTCTTCGTCTGCGTGTCGGACCTTGAGGACGAGCTGATCCGGGCCCTCGGGGTGGCACGGATCGAGGAGATCGTCCGGGCGGAGGGCGACCTCCCCGCCTGGCAGACCTTCGTCCGCCAGCCCGCGCACCAGGGCGGGGTGCCGGAGCGGCAGTTGCGGCGTTTCCTGGGGACGAAGAAGGGGCGGAAGATCCGCTACGGGCACCTGCTGGTGGAGGCCCTGGACGCGCAGCGGGTACCGGCCCCGCTGCGCGACCTGCTGGCGCACGTGTGACGAGCCGGTGAGCGCCGCCGCCGTCAGAACTCGACGGCGTCCAGGTGGTACGTGGTGTCGACCGCGAAGCCGCCGGCGTTCGCCTTGACGGTGAGGACGTACTGGCCGGGTGCCAGGGGGTCGAGGGCGCACCACAGGCCCCAGGCGACGCGGGGGATGCCGGTGGCGAGGAAGCGCTTCGAGGTGAACTCGTGCACCCGCAGCGGGACTCCGTTGAGGGTCGCCTCGGCCTGGGAGGCCTCGACGCGCCAGGGTGCGGCGGAGAGGCCGAGGGCGATGCGCTGGGTGTTGAAGACCGGGAAGAAGACCGGCTTCCCGGCGGCGATCGGGCAGCGGCGCACGACGCGGCCGCCGTAGGTGCCGGCGAGGAACCAGACGTCCTCGGGCTGGCGCCAGCCGGCGAACTCCCCGGTGGTGTCGGCGACCGGGCTGCGTTCCATCGGGGCCGACAGCGCCCACTTCCACCAGCGTGCCGCGAGCTCCGCACCCCGGCGGGGGTCCACGGTGTCGGCACCGGTCTCGGGGGAGACGGCCTCGCCCACGTCAGCTCCTTCGGATCCGCTCGCGCACCGCACATCGGTTCGCTCCGCGACCTTATCCGGTGGAACCCTGGCCCTCCCGCGCGGGAGGGCCAGGGTTCCGGGGCTACAGGCGGCGGACGGTGATCTCGTACTGGTCGACCGCGCCCTCCCAGAAGACGACCACGGAGCCGCCCTCCGACTCGTCCCAGCCGCCCTCCGACTCGTCCCAGCCGTCCTCCGACTCGTCGCCGGCCTCGTCCCCGTCGGCCTCGTCGTCGTCCTCCTCCCCCTCCTCCTCGTCCTCGTCCGCCGCCGTGGGCAGGACGAAGGCGAGGTCGTGGGACACCGGGTCGCAGAAGGCCACCAGGTAGTCCCGCAACGCCGGATCGGCCACGGCGGCGACCTGCGCGTGGGCGTCCTCGTCCAGGTCGTCCCCGGCGTCGCCGACACCCGTGGGCAGCTCCCCGGGCGAGGTGACGGCGGTCAGGCCGGTGGCGGCGAGCAGGGCGTCCAGCAGGGTCTCGCCCCCGGAGGCCAGCCGCCCCCGCCAGAGCGTCCACAGCTCGGCGGGCAGGTCGGGCGACGTGAGGTCGACGCCGTGCCGTTCGGCGGCCCGGCCGAGGTCCGCCCCCAGGAGTGCGCCGTCCCACGGCCCGGCCTCGGACTCCGCCACGGCGGCGGCGAGGTCGGCGGCGAAGGCGGCGAGTCCGGCGGGCAGCCCGCGCGGGTCGACGTGGAACAGCGAGCGGCTCGCGTCGAAGACCAGCTCCACCTCGTCGAGGTCGCAGGGCGGGGTGAGCAGCAGGTGGCCGGTGACGGCCGGCTCCTCCCCCGCGAGCGCGGCCCGGCCGACCCAGACCGGGTCCCGTTCGAGCTCGCTCTCGGCGAGGAAGTTGCCGCTGTAGAAGGTGCCGTAACGGGCGTCCCCGTCGTCCTCGGCGTCGTACTCGGCGAGCGGCCGGCCGAGGACCTCCCCGAAGGCCTGGCGGAGAGCGGCGTCCCACTCCTCGGAACGGACGGCCGGGGTGTCGTCGTGAAGCGTCATGCCGGGAGTACAGCACGCCCAACCGACAGCGCACGCCGCCGGGTTGGCCGGGCGGCCGGGCGGCCGGCCGGTCAGCCGGTCAGCCGGTGGCGCGGACGTAGATGTCGGCGGCGCCGGGGAGGCCGTCGGGGTCGGGGGCGACGTAGATGCGGCGGCCGCGGGCCGGGGCCCGGGTGACGGCGGGGGCCGGGGTCGCGTCGGCGCCGGGGGCCGCGGTGTCCTCGGCGGGCGGGGCGGGGAGGGACTCGGAGGCCGGGGCGACACGGTCGGCGGGGTCGTGGACGGCGGGGTCCGGGGAGTCCTCCGGGAGGACGTCGTCCGGGCTCGCGGACTCCGGGGCCGGCGTGGGCTCCGGGCTGCCGGGCTCCACGGCGGCGGACTCCGGGCTCGCGGGCTCCGGGGCCGGCGTGGGCTCCGGACCGGCGGACGGCGCCCCGGCCGTCCCGGACGGCCCGGGGGTCCCGGCGGCGGCGCCCGGATCCCCCGCGGCGGTGCCGGTGGCCGCCGGCGAGGGGGAGTCCGGCGGCACCGGGACCGGGAGCGGCACACCGAGCTCGCTGGCCTCGGCCGGCTCGTCGCCGCCGAGCGCGTCGGCAAGGTCGGCGGGGAGCGGGGAGAGGGCGCCGGGGCCGGGCAGGTCGTAGGTGCGCAGGAAGTCGCCGACGCCCACCTCCCGCCCGCCGGCCAGCCGGTAGTGCAGGTAGGCGACGGTGGTGCCGTCCGGCGCGCGCGTGTAGACGGCGCCGATCGGCACGTAGTAGCGGCCCGCGCCCGGGTGCTGGGAGGGGTGGAGGCCGGCCAGCAGTTCGGCGCGGTCTCGGTCGGTCTCGATCGCGCCGCGGCCGGCGGTGAGGGCGTTGACGCCCCGGACCGCCAGCGCGGCCACCACCGACACGAAGATCACCAGCCCGATCGCGATGGTGCGGCGCAGCACGGGCCTGCCGTGCAGCGCCGGCCACGAGTCACTGGACATGCGCTCCTGCGACAGCCCGCCGTCGGGCCCTCGTTGCCTCACTGTTCCTGCTCCCCCGGTCCGTCGGCGTGGCGGCCCGGCATCCGTGCGGCCACTCTTGGTGCTCGACGTGGACCCTACGCTCCGAGTTCCGGACCGGACCAGCCAACCCGGCCCGTCACTGCCGCCCCGGGCGTCACCCCGGGCGTCACCCCGGGCCTCGCCCGGCGGGTACCCGCGCAGCACCCGCACAGCACCCGGCCGGCACTCCCCCGGCACCCCGCCGGACGACCGCGGGCGCCCCCGGCGGGGCGCCCGGACGGACCGCCCCGGGCACACGTCACCCCAGGTAGGCCGGGGCCACCGCCGAGTCGAGCAGCCGGCCCGCGGAGCCCGTGCCGTCGGCGGGAACGGTCCACAGGTCGGCGCCGAAGTCGCCGGGCATGGCGTAGAGCAGGGTGTGCGCGTCGGACCAGACGGCCTGGTCGTCGATGCTGCGCTGTTCGGCGGTGGCGGTCTCGGTCATGGTGGCGAGGTCCAGCACGTAGAGCCGCCAGGGGGCGTCCTCGGAGGCGCCGGGGACGCGCTTCTTGTAGGCGACCCGGGTGCCGTCCGGGGAGAGGGACGGGCACTCGACGTTCTGGTGGAGGGTGGTGAGGGTGCGGGCGGCGAGGTCGCCGCGGACCAGGTTGGTCTGGCCGCCGGTGGCGAGCGTCGCGTAGAAGGTGTCGTCGTCGGCGAAGGTCACCCCCCAGATGTTGACGTCGGGCGCGCGGTACGGCCTGCCGTCCTTGATCACGTCGAACTCCTCCAGGTTCTCCCGGAGGTTCCAGTCGCGGACGTCGACGATCGAGGTGCGGGTGGAGAAGTTCGTGCCCGCGTAGGAGTCGCCGCTGACGAAGACCGTCCAGGCCGCGAGGTGGCCGGAGGGCGACACCCGGGAGCGGGTGGGGATGCCCGCGGCCGGGAACGAGCGCAGCTCGCGCAGCTGCTCGTCGAGGACGACGGCCCGGTAGGTGTCCTGGAGGGGGCCGCGGTCGGCCCGCAGGCAGATGCCGGTGCCGGCGGCGGCGAAGAAGCGCAGGCACTGGACGCCGGAGGCGGTGCGCGGGCCGTCGGGGCGGTCGGCGGGGACGGTGACGATCTCGTCCCGGTGCGGGCCCCAGGCCATGTTGCGGAAGAGCAGCTGCCGGCCGGCGGAGGTCCGGAGGGTGACCTCGCCGGGGGTGACGGCCGGTCCGCCGGCCTGGACGCGGTCGCGGTCGGCGGATCGGTCGGCGGCCCACAGGACGGCGCCGGTGCCGACCCCGCCGAGCAGGACGACGGCGACCAGCAGGATCAGCACCCGGGTGCGGTTGCGGAGGGGGGCGGTGGTCACGAGGGCACCTCGGGGTCGGTGGTCGGGGAGGCGTCGGCCGGCTCGTGCGGCGCCGCGGCGACGGCGGGGGCGGGCTCGCGCAGCACGAACGCGGCCCCGGTGACGCAGCCGGCCAGCGCGACCGCCGACCAGGCCAGCGCGGCGGTGCCGCCGACCGCGCTCCACAGCGCGCCGAACGCCAGCGAGCAGGCGAACCGGGCGAGCGCCTGGCCGGTGCCGACCAGGGCGAGACCGGCGCCGCGCTGCCCGGCGGGGACGGCGTCGGCCGCGGCGGCGGCCAGCACGCCGTCGGTGGCGGCGTAGAACGCGCCGTGCAGCACCAGCACGCCGAGCACCACCGGCAGCCCGTCGAACGGCGAGAGCAGCAGCCCGTAGGCGAGCAGCAGGACGCCGTGGCCGGCCAGGAACAGCCGGCGGCGGCCGATCCGGTCGGCGAGGGCGCCGAGGGGGACGGCGAGCAGCAGGAAGGCACCGGCCGTACCGAGCGGGAGCAGCGGGAAGTACTCGACGGAGAGGCCGAGCCGGCGCTGCACCAGCAGGTAGAGGAAGGAGTCGCTGACGGTGGTGAGGCCGAGCAGCACCGCGCAGACGGTGAGCCGGCGCAGGCCGGGGGTGCGCAGCAGGGCGACGCCGTCCCGCAGCCGGGGGTGGGCGGCCGGCGGTTCGGCGCCGGCCGCGGGGCGGCCCGGCACGAAGAGCAGCAGGACGAGCACGCCGAGCACCGCGACGCACGCGCTGACGGCGAACACCGCGTGGTAGCCCTGCTGCTGACCGCCGTCGGCGAGCAGCTGCCCGCCGGCCGTGCGCAGCACCAGGAACGCGGCGAGCGGTCCGAGCAGGGCGCCGGCCGTGTCCATCGCCCGGTGGACGCCGAACGCCCTTCCGCGGTGGGCGGGTTCGGTGGCGAGCGAGATCATCGCGTCGCGCGGGGCGGTGCGCAGGCCCTTGCCGGTGCGGTCGACGGCGAGGACGGCGCCGATCAGCGGGACGGTGTGGGCGAGCAGCAGCAGCGGTTTGCAGAGCGCCGACAGGCCGTAGCCGACGGCGGCGACGGCCTTGTGCCGGGGTGCGCCGTCCCGTCCGCGCCGGTCGGCGAGGTGGCCGCCGGCGAGCCGGACGACGGCGCTGAAGCCGTTCTGGATGCCGTCGAGCAGGCCGAAGCCGAGCGGGGAGAGGCCGAGGCCGGTGAGCAGGTAGAGCGGCAGGACGGCGCTGACCATCTCGGACGAGACGTCGGTGACCAGGCTGACCACGCCGAGGGCCACCACGGTGCCGGGGACGGCCGCCCGGGCGGCGCGCCCGGCGGCGCTGCCGGGGGCGGGGGCCGTCCCGGGGGCGGCGGCGGCCGGAAGTTCCACGGGATGATCTGGCCGACCACGCCGAGCGGTTCGTGGAAGTGGTACGCCACGGTGTCCTCGTCCAGCTGCGACACGCCGCCCTCC
>NZ_JBHJRC010000373.1:0-7206 GCF_042261735.1 Kitasatospora sp. NPDC056327
CCCCGGCGGCGCCCCCGGCGGCGGGGACGGGGGGCGCCGCCCGTCCGGGCGTCAGGCCGTGACCGGGGAGATCACCACCGCCGTGCCGTAGGCGCAGACCTCGGTGCCGACGTCCGCCGCCGCCGCGACATCGAAGCGGAACATCAGCACCGCGTTGCCGCCGCGCGCCTTGGTCTGTTCGACCAGCCGCTCCATCGCCTCGTTGCGGCTCTCCACCAGGGTTTTCGTCAGGCCCCGCAGCTCGCCGCCGACCAGCGACTTCAGCGAGGCGCCGATCTGGCTGCCGATGTGCCGGCTGCGCACGGTCAGGCCGAACACCTCGCCGATCACGTGGTCCACCCGGAAACCCGGGATGTCGTTGGTGGTCACTACCAGCACCTGGGCGTCGGGACGCTGCCCGCCGCCGAACTCGTCGAGGTTCGTCATGGGGCCATCCTGCCGGGCGGTCGCACGCCGTCGAACAGAGGCGCGCGGGGCGCGGCCCGGACCGGGCGGGCCGGTGACGGCGAGAACGCACAGGGTAGCCGGAACAGACCGGTGATCGGAGGCCGGAAAGGCCGTACCGTAGCCCCATGGGCGAGCGAAGCGATCATCCACAGGGGCCGGGCGCGGCGGAGGACTCCGGAGCGCAGGAGATCGAGGCGACGGTGGTCCTGGGCCTGCGGATCACGAACTGGCCGGCGCTGCGCGCCGCGGCCGTCGCGGCCGTCGAGGAACTGGACTTCGAGGGCATCGATCCGGCAGGGCAGCGCCGTGAGCTGCTGCGCGAGGTGGCCGAGGACGCCAACGCGGCGCTCGGCGCGCTGCTCCACCCGGACCGGCTGGTGGCGGCGATCCCGGGCGTCGAGGCGATCGGCGGCACGCTGGAGATCAGCGTCACCGAGGACTTCGCGCCGGACTTCGCCGAGCTGTTCCCGCTGGAGGCCGACGAGGAGGAGGGCGGCGGCGCGGCCGGCGACTGGACGCTCACGCCGCGCACCGCCTGTCTGCTCCACGCCCAGCTGCTCGGGCTGGCCGACGCCGCCTACGACGACCTCGACGAGCACGAGGACGAGCCGGTCGTCGACGGCGAGGAGGCCGACTGGACGGTGCTCGGGCGGCTGCCGCAGCGCACCTGGCGGCTGCGCCGGGGCTGGCGCCGCGCGATGGCCCGCACCTTCGACGACCTGGCCGACGACCTCGCGCTCGGCGAGTGGCCGCTGCCGCGCTGCCTGGCGGAGGAGATCGCGCTGCGGATGGCGCTGGTCGACGCCCGGACGCTGCTCGGCGCGCAGCCCGAGTCGGTCGCCGACATGATGGGCGACCTGCCGGCCGACCTGTACGACTACGACTGGGACGGCTGCCACGACGAGCTGTTCGGCGTCTACGGGCCGGACGACGGCGATCCGGAGCTGAGTGCGGAGCAGCGCGCCGAGCTGCTGCTCACGGCCACCCACCCGGAGGGCTGGTTCCTGCCCTACGAGGACGCGGAGGAGCGGGACCAGCAGCGCGGCTACCGCCGCTGAGCGGGGCGGCCCGCGGGCCGGCGCCCGGGCACCGGGGTGATCACCGCTCCGGCGGGCTGGCATGCTGGTCGGGTGACTTCTCCGTTCGACGCCCCCGTTCCCGAGCCGGCCCCCGAGGACCGCGACGCCCGGCCGCAGTACGTGCTGCCGCTGGTCGTCCGGCTGGAGCGCGCGACGCCGCCCGGGCGCACCGACGCGCTGGAGACCTCGGCGCGCGCGGTGCTGACGCTGCTGGACGACCCGCGGGTCGTCGGGGCCGAGGGGGAGTGGGCGGAGCGGGTCGCGGCGTGGGAGGACGCCCGGATCCGCAAGGTGGTGCGGCGGGCGCGCGGCGGTGAGTGGCGCCGGGCCGGGGAGCTGCCGGGCATCACGGTGGCCGGGCGGGAGACCGAGGTGCGGGTGTTCCCGCCGATCCCGCTGGACGGCTGGCCGAAGGACCTCGCCAAGCTCCAGGTGTCGGGCACCGATCTGGCGGAGAGCGGGCCGGTCGACGCCCCGGTGCCGGGGGTTCCGGTGCTGTGGCTGAACCCGGAGCTGGAGATGAGCGCCGGCAAGACCATGGCGCAGACCGGTCACGCGGCGCAGCTCGCGTGGTGGCGGCTGGACGCGGCCCGGCGCGCGGAGTGGGCCCGGAGCGGCTTCGCGCTGGCCGTGCGGACGGCGACGCCGGAGGCGTGGGCGGGGCTGGTGGCGAGCGGGCTGCCGCTGGTGCAGGACGCGGGGTTCACCGAGATCGCCCCGGGCAGCTGCACGGTGGTGGCGGACCACCCGGCGCTGCGCGGCTGATCCGGCGGGCGGATCCCGCAGGGGGCGGCTTCGGCCCGGGCGTCCGGCGGGCCGTCACCGCCGCAGGACGAGCCGTTCGGTGCGGACGGCGAACAGGGTCAGCCGGTGGGTCCAGTCGTGGCCCTGCCGCTCGAAGCCGGCCCGGAGGGTCTCGGGCGGGAGGGTGAGTGCGGCGAAGCCGCTCTCCACTACGCGCAGCCGGGTGTGGTTGCCGGGTTCCGCGGTGAGGGTGAACGTGACCAGCGTGGTGCCGCCCCCGGCGTCGGACGCCTGCGGGTGCTGCCGGTGCGGGCGGCGGAAGGCGAGGACGGCCGGCGGCTCGGCGTGCGCGGTCTCCGCGCCGCCCGCGGCCACGGCGTCGGTGCTGCCGTCGGTGCCCTCGGTGTCGAGCCAGGCACCCGGGAACTCCGCCCCGGCGAGCGCCTCCCGGACCCGTTCGGGGGGCGCCGCGATGGTGATCTCGCGCTCGATCCTGTCGGCGACCATGCCGTGAACCTCCTCGATCCGTTGCCCGAGGGTCGCACGACCCGGCCCCAACGTGCAACCTGGGGGTTGCACATGGGGGGTGAGCGGCCGTCAGGCCGGGTGCCGCCGCGGACCGCGCGGACCGCCTTGCGCGGCCGCGGCCGCCCGCGGGGCCATGACCGATGGGCCGGTCCGGTGCCCGCGGGCCGCCCGCGGGTCGGAGGTGCGGCGCAGCGCGTACCGGCCCGCCCGGTCGGGCCGGTACCGCACCGCGCGGCGTGCGCCCGGCCCGCCGGAGAGCAGCGGGGAGAGCGGGAGGGGACGGGCGCTCCGGCTGGTGGCGGACCCGGGCGGGGGCGTGCGCCTCAGGCCGGATAGGCGTGCGTCTGGGCCGCCTTGACCGCGGCCCAGACCGTCGCGCCGGGAGCGAGGCCGAGTTCGGCGGCGGCCGCCGGGGTGAGGTCGGCGGCCATCGGGACGGGGCCCGTCAGGTCGGCCCGGACCTGGTCGCCGTGCAGGTCGAGCCCGGCGACCGTCAGGGGCCAGACGTTGCGGGCGCTGCCCTCCGGCCGGGCGGGGTGCAGGGTGACGGCGGACGGCGGGAAGGCGACGAAGGCCGGGCCGGAGAGTTCCTCGTCGGTGGTCAGCACGGCGCCCCCGTCCAGGGTCACCCGGTGCCCGTCCGCCGTGCCCCGGTACAGGTTGAGGCCGACCAGCCGGGCGATGTAGTCGGTGCGCGGCCGGCGCGCGATCTCCGCCGGGAGGCCGGACTGCACCTCGCGCCCGTCCTCGATCACCACCAGCCGGTCGGCCAGCACCATCGCGTCCAGCGGATCGTGCGTCACCAGGACCGCGACCGCCTCGAACTCGGCCAGGTGGCGGCGCAGCTGGGCCCGGACGTCGAGCCGGGTGCGGGCGTCCAGGGCGGCCAGCGGCTCGTCCAGGAGCAGCAGCCGGGGCCGGACGGCCAGTGCCCGGGCCAGTGCCACCCGCTGCGCCTGGCCGCCGGAGAGCCGGCCCGGGCGGGCGTCCGCCTGCTCGGTCAGGCCCATCCGCTCCAGCCAGCCGGCCGCCTCGGCGCGTGCCTCGCGCCTGGAGCGGCCCCGGCAGCGCGGGCCGAAGGCGACGTTGTCCAGGGCGCTCAGGTGGGGGAAGAGCAGGTAGTCCTGGAACACCACGCCGACCGGGCGCTCCTCGGCGGGGGTGTGCAGCCGGCGGGCGGGGTCCTCCAGGACGCGGCCGTCCAGGTGCAGATGGCCGTCGCCGAGCGGGAGCAGACCGGCCAGGGCGCGCAGTGCGGTGGACTTGCCGGCGCCGTTGGGGCCGAGCAGGGCGACCACCTCGCCGGGGGCGGCGCCGAGGGCGAGGTCCAGGGTGAAGCCGGCGCGCTCGATCCGCAGCCGGGCGTCGAGTCCCGCGGCGGGCGGCGCGGCCGGCCCGGCCGGGGGCGTGGGGGGCGTGGGGACGGTCGGGGAAGGCGGGGGAGTCATCGGCGCGGTATCCCGGGGACGGCGGACGGGCGGGCGGACGGGTGCCCGGAGGGGTGCGTGGGCGGCCGGCCGGAGGAGCCGGTGGGGCCGGGGACCGGACGGGGTGGCGTCACGGCGCGGACATCCAGCGCTCGCGCAGCCCGGCCAGGACCGCGATCGACACCACCAGCAGCACCAGCGAGAGCGCGATCGCCGCCTCGGGGTCCGACTCCATGGCGAGGTAGACGGCGAGCGGCATGGTCTGGGTGCGGCCGGGGAAGTTGCCGGCGAAGGTGATCGTGGCGCCGAACTCGCCGAGCGCCCGCGCCCAGGCCAGCACCGCGCCGGCCCCGATGCCCGGGGCGATCAGCGGCAGCGTCACCCGGCGGAAGACGGTCAGCCGGGAGGCGCCCAGCGTCGCGGCGGCCTCCTCGTAGCGCGGGTCGGCGGCGCGCAGCGCGCCCTCGACGCTGATCACCAGGAACGGCATCGCGACGAACGCCTCGGCGATCACCACCCCGGTGGTGGTGAACGGCAGGGTGAGGCCGAAGGCGGAGTCCAGCCAGGAGCCGACGATGCCGCGCCGGCCGAGCACCAGCAGCAGCGCGACGCCGCCGACCACCGGCGGCAGCACCAGCGGCAGCGTCACCAGGGCCCGGACCAGCCGTCGGCCCGGCAGCTCGGTGCGGGCCATCAGCCAGGCCAGTGGCACCCCCAGCACCAGTGACACCCCGGTGGCGGCGGTCGCGCAGACCAGCGACAGGCGCAGCGCCTCCCATACCTGGGGGCTGGTGAGCTGTTCCGACAGCGTGCTCCACGGCGCCCGGACGAGCAGCCCGGCCAGCGGGAGGACGAGGAACGCCAGACCGAGCAGGGCCGGGAGCAGCAGGGTGAACGGCACCCGGCGGGCCCGCCGCCGACCGCCCCACCGCCGGCGGTGCGGCGGCGGGGCGTCGGCGGGCGGCGCGCCGGCCGGGCCGGTGCCGGCGGTGCGGCGGATCACGGGGCCTGGAAGCCCGCGGCGGTCAGGACCTGCTGGGCCTCGGGCGACCGGACGAAGGCGACGAACGCGGCCGCGCCGTCCTTGTTCGGCGCCTTGGCCAGCGCGGCGATCGGGTAGTCGTTCACGGCCTGGGCGGCCTCGGGGAAGTCCACGCCGTCGATCTTCCCGGAATCGGCCCGCACATCGGTGCGGTACACCAGCGAGGCGTCGACCTCGCCCAGCTCGACCTTGGTCAGCGCGCCCTTGACGTCCTGCTCCAGGGTGACCGGCGTGAGGGTGACGTTCGCGGCCTTGAGGGCGGTCAGCGCGGCGGCGCCGCACGGCACCTCCTTCGCGCAGAGGGCGACCTTCACCCCGGGGGCGGCCAGGTCCGCGAGGCCGGCGAGGTGCTTGGGGTTCCCCTTGGGGACGGCGATGGTGAGCGTGTTGCGCACGAAGGTCTGCGGGGTGCCGGCCGCACCGCCGGCGTCGGTGACGGTCTTCATGGTGGCCGCGCTGGCGGCGGCGAAGACGTCGGCCGGGGCGCCGGAGTTGATGCTGCCCGCGAGGGCGGAGCTGCCGCCGAAGTTGAAGGTGACCCTGCTGCCGGGGTTGGCGGCCTCGAACGTCGCGCCGAGCGCGGTGAAGGTCTCCTTGAGGGAGGCGGCCGCGAAGACGGTGATCGAGCCGGACGCCTTCGGGGCGCCGGCCGCGCCGGTGCCGGAGGCGGACGCGGGGGCGGCGGAGGAGGAGCTGCCGCCGCCGTCGCCGCCGCAGGCGGTGAGGCCGAGGACGAGAACGAGGGCCGCGGCTCCGGCGGTGGTGAGTCTGCGGACGGTCATCTCTTCGGTTCCCCTCCCGGGCGCGCCGCACGGGCGCGGGTCAATGGCCGCAGGTGCGGCCTTTATTCCGATCATAGTCCCGCATCTGCGGCCCCGGATCCGGTCTTCCCCTCGCACGGGCCAGGGGAACCCGGGCCCCCGGGACGGCCCGGGAAGCCCGCCCGGTCCGCAGGCGCGGCACCGCGTGCGAGGAGGGGAACCCGCCCCCGGGGGCGCGGGCGGCCCGGCGGGCGCGGCGTGGCGCGCGTCCGTGCCGACCCGTGCGCCCCTGCCGCTCTGATTACCACTCAGTTACTTTGGGTCGGTAAGCAGGGGCACGACCGAGGAGGGCACATGTCGCCGACCGTCGCCGTCACCGCCGTCACCGCCGCCGCAGCCGCCGCGACCACCGGGAACCGGATACCGGGCCCGCCGGGACTCCCGCTCGTGGGATCGCTGTTCGACCTGACCCGGCGCCCGTTGCGGACCTACCTCGACGCCCGGCGCGACTACGGCGACGTCGTGCGCTTCGTGGCCGGCCCGCCCGGGCTGCGCGTCGAGTTCTACGCGGTCTTCTCCCCGGAGGGCGCGCACCAGGTGCTCGCCGGCCAGGCGGGGAACTTCCGCAAGGACAACAGCTTCTACGACGAGCTGCGCAGCAGCCTCGGCAACGGCCTGCTGACCAGCATGGACGGCGACTACCAGCGGCAGCGCCGGCTGATCCAGCCGCTGTTCACCCGCCGCCGGGTGGACGGCTACGCCCGGGCCGTCGGCCTGGAGTGCGAGGCACTCGCCGAGCGGTGGCGGTCGGCGCCCGGCGGGGTGGTCGACGTCGCCCAGGAGACCTCCCGGTTCGCGCTGCGCACGGTGTCCCGGATCCTGTTCGGGGCCGACGTGGAGGCGGCGGTGGAGGTGGTGCACCACAGCTTCCCGGTGCTCGGCGCGTCCGTCCTCGAACGCGGCTTCGCCCCGGTCCGGGTGCCCCGCTCCTGGCCCACGCCCGCCAACCGGCGGGCCGGCGCGGCGCAGCGCGACCTGTACGCGGTGTGCGACCGGATCATCGCCGAACGGGCCGTCCGGGCCCGCCGGGCGCCGGGCGGGCCCGGGCCCGGGGGCCCGGCCGGTGGGTTATACAAAAAAAAGAGCCCCCCAGACAAATAAAAAAAAGGTTTGGCGGG
>NZ_JBHJRC010000374.1:0-7196 GCF_042261735.1 Kitasatospora sp. NPDC056327
GGTCCGCCCCCTCGGCGGACCGGGCCTTCCGGCGTCCCCGGCACCGTCGGCCGTTCCGGTCGGCCGTCAGCCCCGGCGCCCCTCGGCGGCGGCGGCCTCGACCAGGCCCTCGAACACGGCCTGCTGCGCCGGGTCCGCGGCGGCCGTGTCCTCGGGGTGCCACTGCACCCCGAGGAACCAGCCCGGCGGGTCCGTCAGTTCGACCGCCTCGACGGTGCCGTCGGCGGCCCGGGCCGTCACCCGCAGGCCCCGCCCGAGCCGGTCGACGCGCTGGTGGTGGTAGCAGGACACCTCCCGCTCCCCCGGGCCGGTGACCCGCGCCAGCAGGCTCCCGGGCTCCGGCGCCAGGGCGTGCACCACGTGCCGGTGGTCGTGGCCGGGGCCGCCCATGTCCTGCTCCAGGGTGCCGCCGAGCGCCGTGTTGACCACCTGCAGACCGCGGCAGACGGCGAGCGTCGGCAGCCCGGCCGACAGGGCGTAGCCGGCGAGCGCGAGGTCGAAGGCGTCCTGCCCGGCGTGCAGGTCGTAGACGTCCGGGTGCCGGGAGGCGGCGCCGTAGTGCGCCGGATCGAGGTCACCGCCGCCGGGCAGCAGCAGGCCGGCGCAACGGGCGAGCCGTTCGGCGACCTCGTCCGCGCCGGCGGCCCCGGGCGTGCGCGGTCCGGCGGGCAGCATCACGAACGGTTCGCCGCCGGCCCGGTGGACGGCCTCGGCGAGCGACTCGGCGGCCACCAGGGCGGCGTAGCGCAGCGCCGAGGCGGAGGCCGAGAAGCGGGCGGGCAGCGCGATCAGCGGACGGGGCCCGCTCACAGCCGGATCCAGGTGGTCTTGAGGTCGGTGTACTTGTCCAGGGCGTGCGCGGACTTGTCCCGCCCGTGCCCGGACTGCTTGACGCCGCCGAAGGGCACTTCGAGGCCGCCCTCCTCGTAGCAGTTGACCCAGACGGTACCGGCGCGCAGGGCCCGGGACATCCGGTGCGCGGTGGCGAGGTCGGCCGTCCAGAGGCCGGCGGCCAGCCCGTAGACGCTGTCGTTGGCGAGCCGGACGGCCTCCTCGGGGGTGTCGAAGACCTGCACGGCGAGCACGGGGCCGAACACCTCCTCCCGGGCGAGCCGCATGTCCGGGCCGACCCGGTCGAAGACGGTCGGCTCCAGGTACCAGCCGCCGGTGTCCGGGAGCGCCGGCCCGCCGCCGGCCCGCGGCCGGGCGCCGTCCTCGCGGGCGGCCGCGATGTGCCCGAGGACACGGTCCCGGTGGGCTGCGCTGACCAGCGGGCCCATCTCGGTGGCCGGGTCGAGCGGGTCGCCGACCCGCAGGGTGCGGGCCCGGGCGACCACCGCGTCGACCACCCGGTCGGCGACGTCGCGGTGGACCAGCAGCCGGGAGGGGGCGGTGCACATCTCGCCCTGGTTGAAGAAGATGCCCCAGGCCGCGGTGGCCGCCGCCTGCTCCAGGTCGGGGGCGTCGGGCAGCACGATGTTCGGGGACTTGCCGCCGAGTTCGAGCCAGACCCGCTTGAGGTTGGAGTCGGCGGCGTAGCGCAGGAAGTGGCGGCCGACCTCGGTGGAGCCGGTGAAGGCGAGCGCGTCGACGTCCGGGTGGCGGCCGAGCGCGCGGCCCGCGTCGGGGCCCTGGCCGGCCAGCACGTTGAGGACGCCGTCCGGCAGCCCGGCCTCGGCGGCCAGCGCGCCCAGGCGCAGCGCGGAGAGCGGGGACTGCTCGGCGGGCTTGAGGACGACGGTGCAGCCGGCGGCGAGCGCGGGCGCGGCCTTCCAGGCCGCCATGGTGAGCGGGAAGTTCCAGGGCACGACCGCCGCGACGACGCCGACCGGCTCGCGGGTGACGAGCGCGAGGGCGTCGGCGGGGGTGTGCGGGGCCTCGTCGGTGAGCTTGTCGGCGAGCTGGCCGTACCAGCGGAAGGTGGCGGCGACGGCGCGCAGTTCGATGTCGCGGGCCTCGGTGACGGGCTTGCCCATCTCCAGGCTGATCAGCAGGGCGAGTTCGTCGCGGTGCTCCTCGACCAGGTCGGCGAGCCGCTGGAGCGCCCGGCCCCGGTCGGCGGGGGCCAGCCGGGGCCAGGGGCCGTGGTCGAAGGCCCGGCGGGCGGCGGCGACGGCGGCGTCGGCCTCCGCCTCGCCGCCGGCGGCGACCTCGGCCAGCACCCGGCCGTCGCGCGGGGAGACCACCGGGAAGGTGGCGCCGGCGCCGGGTTCGGGGGCGCCGTCGATCAGGTGGGCGGTGGGGAGGACGAGGGCGCGGGCGCGGCGGCGCCAGCCCTCGTGGGTGTCCTCGTGGCCCTCCTCGTGGGTGTCCTCGTGGATGTCTTCGTGCTGTGGCGTGCCCGTCACGGTGCCTCCGGTGCGACTCGCGGCGGATACCGCCGGGGTGTCATTTGGAAGCAAACGATAACCAACAATACGCCCGCACCCAAGGGTTGACCTCGACGGATCGGACCCCTACGTTGTTTGGAGCCAAACGAGAACCAGGAGGGCGCACATGTCCGTCCACCCCGCGGCCGGCGTCGACGCGCCGCCGCCCCACCTCGCGACGGTGGCCGGGGTCCCCGTGGACACCCGGCACTGGATCGGCGGGCGCCGCGTCGCCTCCGCCGACACCTTCGCCGACCACTCCCCGATCGACGGCTCCGAACTGGCCCGGATCGCCCGGGGCACCGCCGTCGAGGCCGACGCCGCCGTCGCCGCCGCCACGGCCGCGTTCCCCGGCTGGGCCGCCACCCCGCCCGCCGAGCGCGCCCGGCTGCTGCACGCCGTCGCCGACGGCGTCGAGGCCAGGCTCGAAGAGCTGGCCGCCGTCGAGACCGCCGACAACGGCGCCCTGCTCCGCTCCCACCGGCGCGGCGTCATGCCCCGGGTCGCGCACAACTTCCGGTTCTTCGCCGACCGGCTGCTCGCACTCGCCCACCCGGAGCTGGACACCCGCGGCCACAGCAACCGGGTCAGCTGGGACCCGGCCGGCCCGTCCGTGCTCATCACCCCGTGGAACGCGCCGCTGATGCTGGCGACCTGGAAGGTCGCCCCCGCCCTCGCGGCCGGCAACACGGTGATCCTCAAGCCCGCCGAGTGGTCGCCGCTCACCGCCTCGCTGCTCGCCGACATCGCCGCGGCGGCCGGACTGCCCGACGGCGTCCTCAACGTCGTGCAGGGCTACGGCGCCGAGGTCGGAGCGCCGCTCACCGCCCACCCGGACGTCCGCCGGATCAGCTTCACCGGCTCCGTGCCCACCGCCCGGCGGATCGCCGAGGCCGCCGGACAGCGGCTCACCCCGGTCAGCCTGGAGCTCGGCGGAAAGTCCCCGCTGCTGGTCTTCGCCGACGCCGACCTCGACCTCGCCGCGGACCTCGCCGTCGAGCAGTTCGACAACGCCGGCCAGGTCTGCCTGGCCGCCACCCGACTGCTGGTCGAGTCCTCGGTGGCCGAGGAGTTCACCGCCCGGCTCACCGCGCGCGCCGCCGCCCTCGTCCAGGGCGACCCGCGCGCGGAGGAGACCGACCTCGGCCCCAACATCCACCCCCGCCAGGTGGAGCGGATCGACGGCTTCGTGCGGCGCGCCCTGGACACCGGCGCCCGCGCGGTGTTCGGCGGCGGGCCGAACGAGGAGCTCGGCGGCCTCTACTACCGGCCGACCCTGCTCACCGACGTGCACCAGGACTCCGAGATCGTCCAGGAGGAGGTGTTCGGGCCGGTCCTCACCCTGCAGACCTTCGACACCGAGGAGGAGGCGCTCGCGCTCGCCAACGGCACCCGCTTCGGCCTCGCCGCCACCGTCGCCACCGGCGACCGCGAGCAGGCCGGCCGGGTCGCCGACCGGCTGGTGGCGGGCACGGTCTGGGTGAACTGCTTCTTCGTCCGCGACCTGCGCGCGCCCTTCGGCGGCTCGCGGGAGTCCGGGGTCGGCCGCGAGGGCGGCGACTGGAGCTTCGACTTCTACTGCGACCTGCGCAACACCGTCACCTCACCGAAGGGCTGGGCCGACCATGGGTGAGATCGTAGGCGCCGGGCTGCTCGCCCACGTCCCCACCATCGTGCTGCCCGAGGCCACCCGGCGCGAGCTCAACGAGGGCCGGGAGGTCACCCTGGTCACCGGCCTGCGCGAGCTGCGCCGGGACGTCTTCGAGACCCTGGACTACGACACCGTCGTGGTCCTGGACTCGCACTGGGCCACCACCGTCGAGTTCGTGATCGCCGCCCAGCAGCACCGGGCCGGCCTCTTCACCTCGGAGGAACTGCCGCGCGGCATGCGCCGGATGCGCTACGACTACCCCGGCGACCAGGAACTGGCCCGCTCGGTGGCCGGGTTCGCCGAGCGCCACGGCACCTGGATCACCCCGATCGACGATCCCTGCCTGCCCGTCCACTACGCCACCATCAACCTCTGGAAGTTCCTGGGCGAGGGGCTCCCGGACAAGCGCTGGATGAGCATCGGGGTCTGCCAGACCGGCGACGCCGAGGACCACCTGCGGCTCGGCCGGGCACTCGCCGACGGCATCGCAGCGGTGGACCGCAAGGTCCTGCTGATCGCCTCGGGTGCGCTGTCGCACACCTTCTGGCCGCTGCGGCAGCTGCGCGACCACGAGTCCAGCGACCCCTCGCACATCTTCACCCCCGAGGCGCGCGCCGCCGACGAGGAGCGGATCGACTGGCTGCGCGACGGGCGGCACGACCGGGTCCTGGACACCATGGACGAGTTCCGCAGGTTCAAGCCCGAGGCCGGCTTCGGCCACTACCTGATGATGGCCGGCGCCCTCGGCGAGCAGAACTGCACCGCGCCCGGGCGGCAGTACGGGGAGTACGAGAACTCGGTGGGCACCGGGCAGGCACTGCTCTGGTTCGACCGCCCGGCGGCGGGCTGGACCGCGCCGCGCGCCGGCGCCGTCCGGCACGACCCCCACCACCACGTCGACCCGCACGGGACCGACGACTTCCGGAACGAGGAGACCACCCATGCCTGAGTACCGCCGGATCCTCCTGGACGGCGCCGCCGTCGAGGTCCGCCGCGAGGGCGAGGAGCTGGTGGCCGGCGACGGCCGCCGGGTCGCCGCGGAGACCGCCGTGCACCTGCCGCCGGTCGTCCCCGGCAAGATCGTCGCCGTCCACCTCAACCACCGCAGCCGCGTCGAGGAGTTCGGCATCCGGCTCACCCCCGCCCCGACCTACTTCCACAAGCCGCTCTCCGCGCTCAACGCGCACGGCGGCGCCGTGGTCCGCCCCGAGGGCTGCCAGTACCTCAACTACGAGGGCGAGGTGGCCATCGTGATCGGCCGCACCTGCCGCAACATCGCCCCCGCCGACGCCGGGGCGTACATCGCGGGCTACACGGTGGCCAACGACTTCGGCCTGCACGACTTCCGGGACACCGACGCCGGCTCGATGCTCCGGGTGAAGGGCTCCGACACCCTCGGCCCGCTCGGCCCCGGCCTGGTCACCGACTGGGACTTCCGCGGCAAGTACCTGCGCACCTACGTCAACGGCGTGCTCGTCCAGGACGGCTCCACGGACGAGATGGAGTGGGACATGCACTACCTGGTCGCCGACATCGCCCGCACCATCACCCTCAACCCCGGCGACGTGCTGCTCTCCGGCACCCCCGCCAACTCCCGCCCGGTCCGGCCCGGCGACGTCGTGGAGGTCGAGGCGGAGGGCCTCGGCCGCCTCCGCAACCACGTGGTGACCGGCCCGACCCCGATCCGCACCGACGTCGGCGCCCAGGTCACGGCCTCCGAGGAGGTGCTCTCGACGGCCCTCGGCGGCGACTGGGAGTTCCGCGGCATCCGCCCCCCGGTCCGCACCACCCACTGACGCCCCCGGCCCCGGGAGGCGGGACGGCGGCGAAGAGGAGAGCCTTGCAATTGGGGCGCGCGTGCAACTATTGTCTAGGCAGAGATTGCGCCTGCAATCACTTGTGGCACGTCTCCTCTTCGCCTGCCGATCCGTCCAGGAGTCCGACATGAGCACCACGCTCTTCTCGCCCATCACCCTGCGGTCGCTGACCGTCGCCAACCGGGTGTGGATGCCGCCGATGTGCCAGTACAGCGCCGCGCCGGACGGCGGGGCGGCGGGCGTTCCGCACGACTGGCACTTCACCCACCTGGCCGCGCGCGCCGCCGGCGGCACCGGGCTGATCATCGTCGAGGCCACCGCCGTCAGCCCCGAGGGCCGGATCTCCCCCTACGACCTCGGGCTGTGGAACGACACCCAGACCGAGGCGTTCCGGCGGATCACCGCCTTCCTCAAGGAGCAGGGGACCGTCCCGGTCATCCAGCTGGGCCACGCCGGCCGAAAGGCCTCCACCGAGCGCCCCTGGGTCGACCGCGGGCGCGCCCTCGCGCCGGAGGAGGAGCACGGCTGGCGGACCGTCGCCCCCAGCGCCCTGCCCTTCGGCACCGGGGTGGTCACGCCGGAGGAACTCACCACCGAACAGATCGGGGAGATCGTCCGGCAGTTCGCCGACGCCGCCCGGCGCGCGCTCGACGCCGGTTTCCAGGCCGTCGAGATCCACGGCGCCCACGGCTACCTGGTCCACCAGTTCCTCTCCCCGCACACCAACCGCCGCACCGACGGGTACGGCGGCTCCTTCGAGGGCCGGATCCGCTTCGCCCTGGAGGTCACCGACGCCGTCCGCGCCGTGTGGCCCGAGGACCTGCCGCTCTTCTTCCGGGTCTCCGCGACCGACTGGCTCACCGAGAACCCGCAGGACGGACGCGAGGGCTGGACCTCGGCGGACACCGTCCGGCTCGCCAAGGAACTGCACGCCCACGGCGTCGACCTGCTGGACGTCTCCACCGGTGGGCTCGTCCCCGACGCCCGGATCGAGGCCGCCCCCGGCTTCCAGGTGCCGTTCGCCGAGGCCGTCCGCAACGGGACCGGCATGCAGGTGGCGGCCGTCGGCCTCATCACCGATCCCGAGCAGGCCCAGGAGATCCTCACCTCCGGCCGCGCCGACGCCGTCCTCCTCGGCCGCGAGCTGCTGCGCGACCCCTCCTGGGCCCGCCGCGCGGCCGCCGCCCTCGGTGGCACGGTCACGACCCCGGTGCAGTACCACCGGGCGTAGCCGACCGGCCGGTGCGCGCCCCCGCCGCGCGGGTGGGGCCCGCGGGGGGGCGCCCGGCCCACCCCCCCGGGCGCCCCGGGGCGGGCCGGCCGGCCGCGCGCCCGCCCCGCCGGGGGGGCCACGCTGGG
>NZ_JBHJRC010000375.1:0-7139 GCF_042261735.1 Kitasatospora sp. NPDC056327
CGCCCACCGGGGCCGTTCGGCACGGTCCTCGGGGCTGCCGTCCGTGGAGCACCGCTCGCCGGGTCACCGCCCGTCCGGCGCAGCCCGCCCGTCCAGCCCGCGCAGCGAGGCGACCTCCATCCGGGACGGCGTGCCCGCCGCCTTGCCGCAGCTCTCCGGCCGGGGCGGCTCGCTGACGCCGCCGGCCACCAGGGCCTCCCAGGCCCGGCCGTCCTCGTGCCGGACGGTGACCAGCCAGCGGCCCGCGCCGTCCGGCCGCTGGGTCACCGCCAGCACATCGGCCCTGGTCTCGCCGGTGGCCAGCCGCACCGCCTGGTCGGCCGCCTGACCCGGGCGGTCCCAGCCGGAGCAGCCGCGCGACCACTCCGGCACCATGTGGCCGGAGGCCGTCGCCGCCAGCACCTCCTTGGCCGATTCGGCGGTCAGCCTGCCGTACGCGTAGCCGTACGGCAGCACCAGCATGGTGGGGGAGAAGCGGTGTCCGCCCAGGTGGGTCACCTCCCACACCTCGCTGTGCCCGGCGGCGGCGAGGTCGGCCGCGAGGGGCCGGCCGAGCAGGGCGCAACAGCGGTCCCGGCGGCCGTTGGTGCACACCAGGGCGACCGGGCCGCCGACGTGCGGCACGCCGAACCCCCCGTGGTCGCCACCGCCCAGCGCGGCGAAGTCGAGGCCCAGGAGCTCCGCCGGATCCGCCACCTCGGAGCGGCGCACCCAGCTGCGGCCGGGCGCCGGGACGGTGTGCGCCACGATCACCTCGTGCCGGGGCACCGGCAGGCAGTCCGCGTGCCGGCCGGGGCGCCGGATCAGCGCGACCCGCACCCCGGTCCCGTCGGCCGCGGCGTCCAGCGCCCGCCCGACGGCCGGGTCCAGATGGCTCTCGCCGAGCGCCTTCGCGCCCCACGGGCCGTTCTGCTCGACCAGCAACCAGGTGGTCGCGGTCGCCGCGGTCGCGGCCAGCGGCTCCGACAGTTCACGCGACAGCGTCGCACAGGTGCTCACCCCGGTAAGGCTACCCTTGCCACTCCCTCGCGGGCGGCTTCTGTCCGCTCCGCCGCGGCGTCTCCGGGGCCGGTCGGGCCGGTGGCCGGTGCGGTCGCCCGGCCGGCTGCGGGCGTCGGGCCGACCGGGCCACCGGGCCACCGGGACGTGCTTCACGTGCGGCCGGCCCCCTGGCCAGGGGCCGGACAGGGCGTGGCCGGACCACGAGCGCCACGGGCCGGGCCGGGTGCCGCTGCCCGGCCGGCACCCGAACCGGGGGAACCACGGTCCGGTGGCCCCGGCAGCCGCCTTCGGTTCCGGGCGGCCCGAGCAGTGCGCCGGTCCCGCTGCCGCTCCGGGGCCGGCCCGCCGTCGGGTCGCCACCGGCCGCCCGACGGGCCGCGAGGCGTGCGCCAGGTGACCCCGCAGCGGGCCCGCTCCGCCGGATCAGGGGCCTCGGGCACGTGGGACGGTCGGCCGGGACGGCCGGTCTCCCCCGACCGGTGCACCTTGCGGTGGTTCGGTTCCGGGGACGGCGCAGGGGCGCCGGAGGGAGGTCCGGCGCCCCTGGGGGTGCGGTGGGCGGGGGCGGGGCTATGCGGGGCCGGCGACCGTGGCGATCGGGGTGGTCACCGGGGTGCCGGAGCCGTCGCGGCGGGGGTCGCGCTCGGGGAGGTCGACCGGGGCGCCCTTGGCGGTGGTGGCGCGGGCCGGGGCGGGGCCGGCCCAGGCGAAGGAGAGGGCGTCCTCGCCGCGCAGGAAGCGCTGGCAGCGGACGCCGCCGGTGGCCCGGCCCTTGCGCGGGTACTGCTCGAAGGGCGTGACCTTCCAGGTGGACTGGGCCTCGCCGGTGAGGGTGCCGGAGGCGCCGGCCACCGAGACGACCACCGCGTCCACGGCCGGGTCGACGGCGGTGAAGGAGAGCACCCGGGCACCGTCGGTGAGCTTGATCCCGGCCATGCCGCCGGCCGGCCGGCCCTGCGGGCGGACCTGTCCGGCGGGGTAGCGCAGCAGCTGCGCGTCGGAGGTGATGAAGACGAGGTCCTCGTCGCCGGTGCGCAGTTCGACCGCGCCGATCACCTCGTCGCCGTCCTTGAGCGCGATCACCTCGAACTCATCCTTGTTGGCGGGCCATTCGGGGACCACCCGCTTGACGACGCCCTGCGTGGTGCCGAGCGCGAGGCCGGGGGAGGACTCGTCCAGGGTGGTCAGCGCGAGGACCCGCTCGTCGCCCTCCAGACGGAGGAACTCCGTGACGGCGGCGCCGCCGGCCAGCGTCGGCGAGGGGGTGGGCGGCAGGGCGGGCAGGTCGATGACGGGCAGGCGCAGGACCCGCCCGGCCGAGGTGACCACGCCGACGTCGGCGCGGGCCGTGGTCGGCACCGCGGAGACGATCACGTCGTGCTTGGCGCGCTTCTCGGACAGCTCGAACGGCTCGCCGTCGGCGGTCCGGGCGAGCAGGCCGGTGGAGGAGAGCAGCACCCGGCAGGGGTCGTCGGCGACCTCCAGCGGGACGGTCAGCGAGGCGGCCGGCGAGGCCCCCGCCTCCAGCAGGACGGTGCGCCGCTCGGTGCCGAACTGCTTGGCGACGGCGCCCAGTTCGCCGGAGACCACGCTGCGCAGCTTGGTGTCCGACTCCAGGATCTCGGTCAGGTCGGCGATCTCGGAGACGAGCTTGGCCTGCTCCTGCTCCAGCTCGACCCGGTCGAAGCGGGTGAGCCGGCGCAGCGGGGTGTCGAGGATGTACGCGGTCTGCGTCTCGGACAGCGAGAAGCGCTCCATCAGGCGCTCCTTGGCCTGGGCGGCGTTGTCGCTGGACCGGATGATCGCGATGACCTCGTCGATGTCGACCAGCGCGACGAGCAGGCCCTCGACCAGGTGCAGCCGCTCCTGGCGCTTGCGGCGGCGGAAGTCGCTGCGCCGGCGGACCACCTCGAAGCGGTGGTCGACGTAGACCTCCAGCAGCTCCTTGAGGCCGAGGGTCAGCGGCTGGCCGTCGACCAGCGCGACGTTGTTGATGCCGAAGGTCTCCTCCATCGGCGTCAGCTTGTACAGCTGCTCCAGCAGGGCCTCGGGCACGAAGCCGTTCTTGACCTCGATGACCAGGCGCAGGCCGTGCTCGCGGTCGGTGAGGTCCTTGACGTCCGCGATGCCCTGGAGCTTCTTCGCGTTGACGAGGTCCTTGATCTTGGAGATGACCTTCTCCGGGCCGACGTTGTACGGCAGCTCGGTGACCACGATGCCCTTGCGGCGGGCGGTGACCGCCTCGACGGCCGTGGTGGCACGGATCTTGAAGGTCCCGCGGCCGGACTCGTAGGCGTCCCGGATGCCGGAGAGTCCGACGATCCGCCCGCCGGTGGGCAGGTCGGGGCCGGGGACGAACCGCATGAGGGTGTCGAGGTCGGCGTTCGGGTGCTTGATCAGGTGGCGGGCGGCGGCGACGACCTCGGAGAGGTTGTGCGGCGGCATGTTGGTGGCCATGCCGACCGCGATGCCGGTGGCGCCGTTGACCAGCAGGTTGGGGAAGGCGGCCGGGAGCGCGAGCGGCTCCTGCTCGCTGCCGTCGTAGTTGGGACCGAAGTCGACGGTCTCCTCGTGGATCGACTCGACCATGGCCATCGAGGCGGCGGTGAGCCGGGACTCGGTGTAGCGCATCGCGGCCGGCGGGTCGTCGTTGCCGAGCGAGCCGAAGTTGCCGTGGCCGTCGATCAGCGGCAGCCGCATCGAGAACGGCTGGGCCATCCGGACGACCGAGTCGTAGATGGAGGCGTCGCCGTGCGGGTGCAGCCGGCCCATCACCTCGCCGACCAGGCGGGCGCACTTGACGTGGCCGCGCTCCGGTCGCAGGCCCATCTCGTTGGCCTGGTAGAGGATGCGGCGGTGCACCGGCTTCAGGCCGTCCCGGGCGTCCGGCAGGGCGCGGGAGTAGATGACGGAGTAGGCGTACTCCAGGAACGAGCCCTGCATCTCGTCCACGACGTCGACGTCGAGGATGCGCTCCTCGAAGTCTCCGGGGGGCGGGGTCTGCGAACTGCGGCGGGCCATCGCGGCGGGGCTCCCTTACGTCTCGCTTGCGTCTCGTCCACGTCTCGTCGGCGCGGTGTGGCCGGGCTGTCGGCGGTTCTGTCAACAGGGCTCGGCGCCCCCATTGTGGACCCTCCGGCCGACAGACCCGGTCGGCGCCCCTCTTCCGCCCCTGGCGAACGCCCCGTCCGCGCGGACACATCCGCGCCGTTCGCGCGTTGCACCACAATGGGGGACGCCACACGAACCCCGACTTCGACGACGGGAAGGACCCGAGCGCATGGCCAACCCGGCCCCCGCCTCCCAGCGAGGCATCGCCATCACCGAGCACCGCCTGGCCAACGGCCTGCGCGTCGTCCTCTCCGAGGACCACCTGACCCCGGTGGCCGCGGTCTGCCTCTGGTACGACGTGGGTTCCCGCCACGAGGTGAAGGGCCGCACCGGGCTGGCCCACCTGTTCGAGCACCTGATGTTCCAGGGCTCCGCGAACGTGTCCAACAACGGGCACTTCGAGCTGGTGCAGGGTGCCGGCGGGTCGCTCAACGGCACCACCAGCTTCGAGCGCACCAACTACTTCGAGACCATGCCGGCCCACCAGCTGGAGCTCGCGCTCTGGCTGGAGGCGGACCGGATGGGCTCGCTGCTGGCGGCCCTCGACGAGGCGTCGATGGAGAACCAGCGGGACGTGGTGAAGAACGAGCGCCGCCAGCGGTACGACAACGTGCCCTACGGCACCGCGTTCGAGAAGCTGACCGCGCTGTCCTTCCCGGACGGCCACCCCTACCACCACACCCCGATCGGCTCGATGGCCGACCTGGACGCCGCCACCCTGGAGGACGCCCGGACGTTCTTCCGGACGTACTACGCGCCCAACAACGCGGTGCTCTCGGTGGTCGGCGACATCGATCCGGAGCAGACGATCGCCTGGGTGGAGAAGTACTTCGGCAGCATCCCGGCGCACGACGGCAAGCAGCCGCCGCGCGACGGCGGCCTGCCGGAGACGGTCGGCCGGGAGCTGCGCGAGCTGATCCGCGAGGACGTGCCGTCCCGGGCGCTGATGGCCGCCTACCGGCTGCCGCACGACGGCACCCGCGAGGCGGACGCGGCCGACCTGGCGCTGACCATCCTCGGCAGCGGCGAGTCGAGCCGGCTGTACAACCGGCTGGTCCGCCGCGACCGCACCGCCGTCGCGGCCGGCTTCGGCCTGCTGCGGCTGTCCGGTGCGCCCAGCCTGGGCTGGCTGGACGTCAAGACCTCGGGCGACGCCACCGTCGAACAGATCGAGGCGGCCGTCGACGAGGAACTCGCCCGGTTCGCCGCGGAGGGCCCGACCCCGGCCGAACTGGAGCGCGCCCAGGCGCAGATCGAGCGCGAGTGGCTGGACCGGCTGACCACGGTGGCCGGCCGCGCCGACGAACTCTGCCGCTTCGCCGTGCTGTTCGGCGACCCGAAGCTGCTGAACGACGCCCTGCCCAAGGTCCTCGACGTCACCGCCGAGGAGGTGCGGGAGATCGCCGCGGCGCGCCTGAACCCGCAGAACCGGGCGGTCCTGGTGTACGAGCCGACCCCGGCCGAGGACACCGCCGCCGACACCACGGCCGACGCCGACGACACCGCTGCCACCGCCGAGACCGACGAGGAGGGCGCCGCCGTATGAGCACCGAGTACGTCCCCGCCATGACCTTCCACCCGCAGCCCCAGCCCGGCACGCCGAGCCCGTGGGCGTTCCCGGCGCCGGAGCGCGCCGCCCTCGGCAACGGCATCACCGTGCTGCACTGCCACCGTCCCGGCCAGCAGCTGGTGGCCGTCGACGTGCTGCTCGACGCCCCGCTCGCGGCCGAGCCGGAGGGCCTGGACGGCGTCGCCTCGATCCTGGCCCGGGCGTTCAGCGAGGGCACCGACACGCTGACCGCCGAGGAGTTCGCGGCGGAGCTGGAGCGGGCCGGCGCGACCCTGGACGCGCACGCGGACCACCCGTGCATCCGGGTCTCGCTGGAGGTCCCGGCCTCCCGGCTGGCCCGCGGTCTGGACCTGCTGGCCGCCGCGCTGGGCAGCCCGGCGCTGCCCGAGGGCGAGATCGAGCGGCTGGTCGCCAACCGGCTGGACGAGATCGTGCACGAGCAGGCCAACCCGGCCCGGCGGGCCGCCAAGGCGCTGTACGCCGCGCTGTTCGACGGCGCCGACCGGCTGTCCCGCCCGCGCGGCGGCACCGCCGAGACGGTCAAGACGATCGACCGGGCCGCCGTCCGGGCGTTCTACGAGGCCCACGTGCGCCCGGCCACCGCGACCGTGGTCGTGGTCGGCGACCTCACCGGCACCGATCTGCCGGCCCTGCTGGAGTCGACCCTCGGCGGCTGGAAGGGCGCCCCGGCCGCGCCGAGCGCCCACGCGCCGGTGACCGGCGACGACACCGGCCGGGTGATCATCGTGGACCGGCCCGGTTCGGTGCAGACCCAGCTGCTGATCGGCCGGCTCGGCCCGGACCGGCACGACCCGGCCTGGGCCGCGCAGATCCTCGGCACCTACTGCCTGGGCGGCACCCTGACCTCCAGGCTGGACCGGGTGCTGCGGGAGGAGAAGGGCTACACCTACGGCGTGCGGGCCTTCGCCCAGCCGCTGCGCTCGGCCGCCGACGGCAGCGGGCGCGCCCTGCTGGCGATCAGCGGCTCGGTGGACACCGCCTCCACCGCCCCGGCGCTGGCCGACACCTGGACCATCCTGCGCACGCTGGCCGCCGAGGGGCTCACCGACGCGGAGCGCGCGGAGGCCGTGCAGTTCCTGGTCGGCGTGGCGCCGCTGAAGTACGAGACGGCGGGTTCGGTCGCCGGCACCCTGGCCGACCAGGTCGAGCAGCACCTCGCGGACGACTTCCAGGCCGAGGTCTACCGGCAGCTGACCGAGCTGCCGACCGCCGCCGCCACCGAGGCCGTGGTGAAGGCGTTCCCGCCGGACCGGCTGGTCACCGTGCTGGTCGGCGACGCCTCGGCGTTCGCGGACCGGGTGCGCGAGCTGGGCATCGGCGAGGTCACCGTCGTCACCGCCTGATCCGGGGGCGGGCCGCGGGGGGCCCGGGGGGCGGTGCCGCGCCCCCCCCGGCCCCCCCCGCGGGGGGCGGGGGGGAATAGCAGAGGGGGGCC
>NZ_JBHJRC010000376.1:0-7137 GCF_042261735.1 Kitasatospora sp. NPDC056327
CCCGCACCGGTGGGTGCGGGACGGCCGTCGCGGTCCGCGGGTGGTTCGTGCGTGCTCATCGGGGGCTGAGCCTACCGTGCGGCAGCCCGGCCCCCCAGAGCGATCCGATCCCCCGGCAGCGCCGGGGGCCGGTGGATCAGCGGTCGCGCTTCTCCTTGATCTTCGCGGCCTTGCCGCGGAGGTCACGCAGGTAGTACAGCTTGGCGCGGCGAACCGCACCGCGGGTCACGACCTCGATCTTCTCGACGACCGGGGTGTGCACCGGGAAGGTGCGCTCGACACCGACGTTGAAGCTGACCTTGCGAACGGTGAAGGTCTCACCGACGCCGGCGCCGTGGCGGCGGATGACGACGCCCTGGAAGACCTGGACACGGGAGCGGTTGCCCTCGATGACCCGGACGTGAACCTTCAGGGTGTCACCGGCGCGGAACGCCGGGATGTCGCTACGCAGCGAAGCCGCGTCGACAGCAGCGAGCTTGTTGCTCATGTTGCTCTCCATCGCGGGCGCCACGGGCCGCCCACGGAAGTCGTAAGAAACGGGGTCTGCTGCGGGCCGCACCGGCTACCGGCGGTCCCCCCGTGGCGGGGGCGCCGAACCACGTGACCCCTGCGGGAGGAGCCCAGCGACAGACAGCAGCAGCCTATTCTTCCACATCACCGGGCGCGGACCGAAATCGGCCGAGACCCTCGTCCCAGGCCAGGCCCAGCCGGTCGAGCGCAGCGCGGTCCTTCTTGTCGAAGTCCGCGTGCCGCCAGCGCGTCACCAGGTCCGGCCGGTTGGCCAGGGTGCGGGCGAAGGCCTGCTCGCGGCGCCAGCGGGCGATCAGACCGTGGTTCCCGCTCAGCAGGACGTCCGGCACCGTGCGGCCGCGCCACTCGGCGGGCTTGGTGTAGACCGGGCCCTCCAGCAGGTCGGCCATCGCACCGGGCGCGAAGGAGTCGTCCCGGTGGGACTCGGCGTTGCCGAGCACCCCGGGCAGCAGTCGGGCGATCGCCTCGACCATGACCAGCACCGCGACCTCGCCGCCGGCCAGCACGTAGTCGCCGATCGACGTCTCGACCACCGGCATCCGGGTGGCCGCCTCCTCGATCACCCGCCGGTCGATGCCCTCGTACCGGGCCGGGGTGAACGCCAGCCAGGGACGGCCGGCCAGCTCCTGCGCCAGCTCCTGGGTGAACGGCCGACCGCTGGGGGTGGGCACGACCAGGGTCGGCACCTCTCCCTCCGGCCCCCGGCCGAGCACCGCGTCGAGGGCCTCGCCCCACGGCTCGGGCTTCATCACCATGCCCGGGCCGCCGCCGTACGGGCTGTCGTCGACGGTGCGGTGCACGTCGTACGTCCAGTCGCGCAGGTCGTGGACGTGCACGTCGAGCTGGCCGCGGGCGCGGGCCTTGCCGACCAGCGAGATGTCCAGCGGCTCCAGGTACTCGGGGAAGATCGAGACGACGTCGATCCGCATCCCGTGCTGCACGGTCTGCTCGGAGCTCACTCCGACTCCTCCGTGCCACGCGCACCGCGCGCGCCGCGCTCGGCAGCGGCCTCCACGTCACCCTCGGCACCGGCCTCCACGTCACCCTCGGCACCGGCCTCGGCACCAGCAGCGGCCTCGGCGGCACCCTCGCCGCGGGCCCCGCCCTCGTCGTCCCCGTCACCCTCCGCGTCGCCCTCCGCGTCCGGCGCGGACTCGCCCCGCGCGACCTCCGCGGACTCCGGGTCGATCAGCCCGGGCGGCGGGTCGATGACGGCGCGCTGGTTCTCCAGGTCGACGACCGGCACGATCCGGCTGACGAAGGGCACCAGCACCTCCGTCCCGTCGGGCTTCTCGACGGTGAGCAGGTCCTGGTACGGCAGGTGGACCACCTCGGTGAGCTCGCCGACCAGGGTGCCGTCGAGCAGGACCACGTCCAGGCCGATCAGCTGGTGGTCGTAGTACTCCTCCGGGTCGTCCGGCCGCTCCTCCGGGTCGACCTCGGCGATCAGGAGGGTGCCGCGCAGCGCCTCGGCGCCATTGCGGTCCTTGACGCCGGCGAACCGCAGCAGCAGCCGCCCGCTGTGCACCTTGCCGGACTCGACGGTCAGCGGACCGGCCGTGGCCGGGTCGGTGAGCAGGACCGCGCCGGGCCCGAGCCGGAGCTCCGGCTCGTCGGTGCGGACCTCGACGCTGACGTCGCCCCTGATGCCGTGGGCGCGGCCGATCTTGCCGACGACGAGCTGCACGGTGATCGTTCTCCTGGATGAGTGCTGCGGAGTGAGTACTGCGAACCGGGTGCCGCGAGGCGGGTGCGGCCGGACGGTTGCGGAGGGGCGGCCACCACGGACCACCGCCACCGCAACCACCACCGCCGCCACCGGGAACGGCGAAGGCCGGCCGGGACGACACGCGTCCCGACCGGCCTCGAAAACCCTGACGGCTGAACGAGCAGCCGGATCAGCGAATGTTGTCCACGTCGACCAGGTCGACCCGGACGTTGCGACCGCCGAGGGCGCCGACCACGGTGCGCAGAGCGCGCGCCGTGCGGCCGCCCCGGCCGATCACCTTGCCGAGGTCATCGGGGTGCACCCGCACCTCGATGGTGTTGCCCCGACGCAGGTTGCGCGAGCGCACCTGCACCTCGTCGGGGTGCTCGACGATGCCCTTCACCAGGTGGTCGAGGGCGTCCTCGATCACGCTCAGGCCTCGGCGGCGGCGTCGGCCTCGGCCTCGGCCTTGTCCGACTTCTTGGCCTTCGGGGTGATGGCGACACCGGTGGTGGCGTCCTCGAAGCCGGCGACGGCCTTCGCGAACAGGTGCGAGAAGTCCTCGACCTTGGGCTCGGCGACCTTCAGCGGCTCCGGCGCCGGCAGGCCCTTGAACTTCTGCCAGTCACCGGTCAGCTTCAGGATGGCGAGGACCGGCTCGGTCGGCTGGGCGCCGACGGACAGCCAGTACTGGGCGCGGTCGCCGTCGACCTCGATCTTCGAGGGGTTGTAGGTCGGCTGGTAGATGCCGATCTCCTCGATCGCGCGGCCGTCACGCTTGGTGCGGGCGTCGGCGACGATGATGCGGTAGTGCGGGGAGCGAATCTTGCCGAGACGCTTCAGCTTGATCTTGACTGCCACGGGAGTGGATTCTCCTGGTGTTGACGTGGGTGAGCGGCCCCGCCCACGCGTGGGGTTGCGCGGTGGGCCGTTCAAGGGACACGCCAGCCGTAGGAGAGAGGGGTCCTGCCCGGCTGCCGAGTACTCAGCGATCCATTCTGCCACACGGGCGACCGGCCCCCGAAAACAGGTCGACCGGGAGCCCCCGCTCCCGGTCAGCCCAACACGCGCACCTGCACGGTGCACCTCTCTGGTGGATCACCCGCGGACATCACCCGCGGGGCACTGCTTCGACCACCCGGATCACCCGGATCGACGGGGTCGCCCGGATCACCCGGATCACCCGCCGGATCACCTGCGGCCCGACCGGACCACTGCCCGCACAGTCACCGGCCGGTCCCCTCGGTTCCCCGAGCCCTGGAGTCGGTTCCCCGAACCCCGGAACTCCCCGAGAGCCGCCCGCGCGGTCCCGGCTAAGCGATCTTGAACGGCTGCTGGCACGCACCGCAGACGATGGACGCCTGCGCGAGCACCGACGGAACGACCCGGACGTTGCGCCCGCAGCCGCAGACCGCCTTGACCCGGACGCCGCCCCCGGAGGAGCCGTGCCGGGCCGCCGGACCGCGGAAGGCGCGCGAGGCCCCCTCGCCCGCCACCGCCTCCTGGTGCGCGCCCAGGGCGCGGTCCAGGCGCTCGATGGTCTCGGCGTACCGCTCGCGGGTCTCCTTGAGCATGGTCACCTGGGAGAAGCCGCTGCTGGCGTGCGGCTCGACCGGGTGCGCCAGGCCCAGCTCGGAAGCCAGGAGCAGGAAGCGCCGGTTGTGGTAGCGGCCGGCCCGCGAGGTGTCCCGGATGTCCCGGGCCGCGGCCAGACCATGGGCAGCCTCGTGGAGGAGCCGCTCGAAACCGAGCCGGGTGCCACAGGCCGAGGAGGACTCGCCGATCAGCGCCTCGGGCGAGGCGAGGTCGGGGAGGTCCTGGTGATGGGCCTGGATGTCACTCCAGGCGGCGGCCAGTTCGGCCGCGAGAACGAGGGGCTGTGTCGTGCTCACGCTAGACCAACGATGGAGTAGGAGCCGATGTTCCGCGTGTTCCGGTTCCCCGGGAATTCCCAGGAAACTCTCAGGAATGTGTGACCACGCGCGAAATGCGCGTTCCGGATCTGACGCAAGACCAACCCCCTGCAGGTTTGGGCCCGCCGGCACGGCGGGCGCCTCGTCAATTCCGTCCGGGGACGGGCTGTCGCCCCCAGGACGTACGGCCCGTGGTCCTGTCGAGTTGACAGGGCCACGGGCCGTACACCGTACCGCTATTCCGTTAATACCGGCAGTTGACCGACCAGTAGCGATGCCGACATGTGAGACATGAGCGGAACAACACCGGTCAGCGGACGCCGGAATTTCCTCTCGGGCAAGCCGACAACCGTCGGAACGCGTCACCGGACGTCGTTTTCGGGTGACATCCTTCGTGATCGCCCCCCGCCCGGGAAGCCACCGAACGGTCAGTAGGCGCGCGCGACGATCGCGATGTTGCCGTCCTGGTCGTCCGTCTGCGGAACCGAGCCGTCGGCGGCCACGATGCAGCGCACCGAGACGCCCTGCTCGGCCAGCTTGGCCTCGCCCTCCGGGCCGAGGTCGGCCCAGGAGATCCGGCCCCAGCCGGTGACGGCGGCCTCGGCGGCCTCCTCGATGGTCTTCACGTCCACCGTGCGGGCCTCGCGGCGCTCGCGGGACTGGCGCAGCAGCAGCGCCTGGTCCTCCTCCAGGATGCCCGGGAGGGTGGCCGCCAGGGCGTCGATCGAGACCGGCTCCTTGCCGCCCGGGATCCGGCGGGCCAGCATCGCGGTGCCGTTCTCCAGGTCGCGCGGGCCGACCTCGATCCGCAGCGGGACGCCCTTGAGCTCCCAGTCGACGGCGCGGCGGCCGAACGGGGTGTCGGTGCGGTCGTCGACGACGGCGCGGATGCCCGCGGCCTCCAGCGCGGCGCCGATCTCGCGGACCTTGGCGATCACCGCGTCGTCGCCCTTGATGGCGAGGACGACGGCCTGGACGGCGGCCAGCCGCGGCGGGACGCGCAGGCCGTTGTCGTCGCCGTGGGACATGATCAGGCCGCCGACCATGCGGGTCGAGACACCCCAGGAGGTCTGCCAGACGTGCTCGCGCTCGGCGCCCTGCAGCTGGTAGGTGGTGTTGAACGCCTTGGCGAAGTTCTGGCCCAGCTCGTGGCTGGTGCCCATCTGCAGCGCCTTGCCGTCACCCATCATGCCTTCGAGGGTGAGGGTGTTGATGGCGCCGGCGAAGCGCTCCTTGGCGGTCTTGCGGCCGAGCACGACGTCGATGCCGAGCACGTTGGTCATGAAGTCGCCGTACACCTGGGTGTGGATCATCGAGGCGTAGTCGCGGGCGTCCTCGTACGTGGCGTGGGCCGTGTGGCCCTCCTGCCAGAGGAACTCGGTGGTGCGCAGGAAGACGCGCGGGCGCAGCTCCCACCGGACCACGTTGGCCCACTGGTTGATCAGCAGGGGCAGGTCCCGGTGGCTCTGCACCCACTTCGAGAAGTACTCGTTGATGATCGTCTCGGAGGTGGGCCGGACGACGACCGGCTCGTCCAGCTGCTTGCCGCCGCCGTGCGTGACCACGGCGAGCTCAGGGGCGAAGCCCTCGACGTGCTCGGCCTCCTTGGTCAGGTAGGACTGCGGGATGAACATCGGGAAGTAGGCGTTCTGGGCGCCCGCCTTCTTGATCCGCGCGTCCATCTCCTGCTGCATCCGCTCCCACAGCCCGTAGCCGTACGGTCGGATGACCATGGTGCCGCGCACCGGACCGTTGTCGGCCAGCTCGGCCTTGTTGATGAGGTCCTGGTACCAGCGCGGGAAGTCTTCCGCCTGGGGGGTGAGAACGGGTGCCTTAGCCATGGGCGAATCGTACGGGGAGCGGGGTCCCGACTTCGAATCCGTTCCGCGTCGTCCGGCCCCGGGGCGCGCGCCCCCGACACGCGCGCACCACCCCGCACCCCTCTGGACGCCACGCCCGAGCCGCTGTTCGCTGGAGTGGGGGCGGGACGTCGAGGGGGGCCGGAGCTGCACACCGAAGGACCGGATGGGAGGCCTCGATGGCTTCAGCGCGGGTGACCGGCACGACCGCAGGACCCCCCGGCACCGGGCGCGCCGCCGCCCGTGCCCGGGACTGGGCGGAGATCCAGGAGCGGATGCTGGTGCCGCTCTACGAGGCCGTCCACGACCGGCTGGAGGTGGGTCCGGCGACCAGCGTGCTGGGCCTCGGCTGCCGCTCCGGCCTCGCCCTGCTGCTGGCCTCGGAACGGGGTGCGCAGGTGACCGGACTGGAGCCGGACGAGGAGCTGCGCGGGCTGGCCCGGGAACGCCGGCTGCGGGTCGGCCCGGTCCCGCGGACGGGGGCGGACGTCGCCCGCCCGGCCTATTCGCTGGTCACCGTTTTCGAGCAGCTTCCGCCGGGCGCCGAACCACGCCGGACGGCGGCCCGGGCGGCGCGGCTGGTGCTGCCCGGCGGGCACGTGGTGCTGGCCGCCTGGGGACCGCGGGAACGCTGCGAGAGCGCGGCCGTGCTGGACGTCGCCCGGCGGATGACCCGGCGCAGCGGCGTCCGCGACCCGTTCGAGCTGAGCCCGCCCGGCGCGCTGGAGGACCTGCTGGCCGGGACCGGCCTGCGTCCGGCCGGCGGCGGCCGGGTCGGCTGCCCGTTCGCCTACCCGGACCTCGACAGCGCGGTGCGCGGGCTGCTCTCCACCGGGCTGTACGACGCGGCGGCGGAGTTCTCGGGGCTGCCGCTGGTGTCGAAGGAGCTGGAGGAGGCGCTGCAGCCCTACCTGCGGGCGGACGGTTCGGTGCGGATGGCGAACGTCTTCCGCTACCTGATCACCGAACGCCCGCGCTGACCCGCGCCGCCACTCCCCCGCCACCACCGCCGGCCGACACGGCCGTCGCCACCGCCACCGCCCCGTCGCGCCCCGCCCGGCGAGGCGCGGCACGACGAGCTGTGCGGCCGGTTCCGGATCAGCGGTGTGCCGGTCACGGACGGCGC
>NZ_JBHJRC010000377.1:0-7075 GCF_042261735.1 Kitasatospora sp. NPDC056327
GCCGGACCCGTGCGGGTCCGGCGGCGAGGGGGCGGCGGCGAAGGAGCGGGGGATCAGACCAGGGTCAACCAGTAGTACCAGAACCTGTTGAGGATCAGCAGGGCGATCACCGCGTACCAGAGCGCCGGGACCACCCAGTGGTAGCGGGCGGCCTCGCGGACCGCCGGGCGCAGGGCGCGCGGGACCGGGATGACGCCCGAGCGCAGGTTGTGCAGGGTGGTGTACCAGAACAGCGGGATCACCGCGGCCCACACCACCATGCAGTACGGGCAGAGCGCGCCGATCCGGTACAGCGCCTGGTACATCAGCCAGGTCACGAAGCCGATCCCGAACACCGTGCCGGCCTGCAGGCCCAGCCAGAACCAGCGCCGGTGGGCCCCGCCGGCCAGCAGGCCGGCGCCGACCGCGATCACCACCGCGAAGGCGGCCAGGCCGATCAGCGAGTTCGGGAAGCCGAAGGCCTCTGCCTGGTCGCTGCGCATGATCGAGCCGCAGCTGATGATCGGGTTGATGTTGCAGTTCGGGACGTACGACGGGTCCTCCAGCAGCCGGATCTTGTCCAGCGTGAGGACGGCCGAGGCGAACAGGCCCAGGGCGCCGCCGATCACCAGCAGCAGGGCGAACGGGCGGCTCGCGCCGTACGTGCGGCCCCGGGAGGGGGCGCCGGCGGGGACCGGGGTGGCGTCCGTGCGGTCGGTCATCCGGTGACCTGCTCGACCATGGCGGTGAACCGCTCGGGCGAGACGGCCGAGCCGCCGGCGAACACGTCGAGCTTCTGGCCGTCCAGGCGGACGGTCGGGGTCCCGGTGACGCCGCTCTTGTCGAAGGCCTTGTTCACCTGGTTGGCCCACGGCAGGTAGGTGCCCTCCCGGACGGCCTTGACGAAGCCGTCGGTCTTCAGGCCGGGCACCTTGTCGGCCAGGTCGAGCAGGTGGTTGACGTCGGCGAAGGCGTCCTCGCGCTCGTCCGGCTGGTTGGCGTAGAGCACGTCGTGGAACTGCTTGAACTTGTCGACGCCCTCGTTCAGCGCCGCGCCGGCGGCGGCCAGCGCGGTGCGCGAGCCCTTGCCGCCGAGGCCCTGGTCGAGGAAGGTCGCCATCCGGTACTCGATCTTGTAGCTGCCCGCGTCGGCGAGCTGCTGGACGGTCGGCCCGGTGGTGGTCTCCAGCTGCTCGCAGAACGGGCAGCGGAAGTCCTCGTAGACCTCCAGGGTGTGCGGGGCGTCGGCCTTGCCGTAGGTGATCACGGTGCCGTCCGCGCCGCCGGCGTTGGCCGGCACGACGAGCGGGCCGTCGGCCGCGGCGTCCCCGGAGCCGGAGGAGCCGCCGACGGCGAACGCCACGCCCGCCGCGAGGGCGAGCACGACGGCGGAGGCGGCGCCGACCACGGTGCGGCGGCGGATCCGGGCGGAGCGCTCGGCGCGCTCGCGCTGCTCGCGCATCCGCTCCGTGGCGGCCCGGCGGGCGGCCTTCCGGTCGCCGGCGGAGGTCTTCTTGGGGGAGGTGCTCATGGTGGGTGTCGTCCTGGTGCTCGATGTCGGCGTGCGGTCGCGGGGGCGGCACGGCCGGCCGGGGACCGGCGGGCCCGGACGGGCGCGGGGTCGCTCAGCGGGCGTGCGCGGGGACCGGCGGTCCGCGCCGGACGGCCGGGCGGAGCACGACGGACTCGGCGGGCACCCGGACGCGGCTGGCGCGCGGGAACGGCACCCGGACCACCGGGCGGGCCGGGACCGGGGCGACGAGCAGGAGCAGCAGGCGGCGGACGGCCGCGGCCGGGAGGCGGCGGGCGAAGTCGCCGAGGATCCGCGCCGAGCGGGCCACCGAGCGCAGCGCCGCGTCGGCGCCGCGCAGCCAGGCGGCGGCGGCGAGGGCGAGCGCGGAGTGCAGGACCAGCAGGACGCCGAGCGCGGCGGGCCGGTCGAGGCCGTGGCCGAGCAGGATGCCGCCGAGCGAGCCGCCGCCGCAGAGCAGCGGTTCGAGGCCGCGGGCGGCGCCGGGCGGCAGCGAGGGGCAGGTCGACTGGGCGACGTCGAACAGGGCGCTCAGGCCCAGTTCCAGCGGCAGGAAGACCGCCGCGACCGTCCGGTAGCCGCGCTCGCGCCCGGCGAGGGCGTAGGCCACCGCGAAGACGACGGCGCCGGCCACGGCCAGGGTGCCGGCGGCCAGCGGGCGGCCGGTGACCAGTACCTGGCCGAGCCCGGCGAGCAGCACGAGCACCGCGGCGAAAATCGCCGCGCGCAGCGTCCTGGTGGCCGGGGCAGTGCTCATGGGACCCGAGTGTGCCACAGGTTCGAAGCCGAACGAGTGGTTCCGCGGATTGCTGTGAAGATCCTCACGACCGGCTCTGAGCTGCACTTATATGCCGTTTACGGTGACGGTTCCGGGGGCCTCGACGACCGGCTCCGGGGGTCGCGCGGCGGCCGCGGTCCGGGCCTCCACCAGGTCGCGGAACAGTTCCAGGTCGGTGCGGACGGTGCGCTCGACCGCTCCGGCGAGCGCGAACCCGCGCGGTCCGCCGAGCGCCTCGTGCAGGGTCCCCGGGTCGTACTCGATGCGGACCTGCACCCGGGTGTGCGTGCCGTCGAGCGGGCGGAGCGCGACCGCGCCGTGCAGCGGAGGGCCGTCCAGGGTGCGCCAGGCCATCACCCGGCCCCGGCCCCGGTCGGTGATCTCGGTCTCGACGTCCTGCTCGCTGCCGGCGATCTCCACCCCGAGGTGGGCGAGGTTACGGCCGTGCGGCTGGGCGCTGCGGACGCCGTCGACGAAGCGCGGGTACTCGTGGATCCGGTGCAGCTGCTCCCAGGCGGCCAGCACCGGGGCGTCGATGTCGATCTGTTCCTCAAGCGTGCTCATGGCGGGCGGGACCTCCTCCGGCGGGTGCGCGGGCCACCCTCAAGCCTGCGCCGGGCGGCGGGGGAGGGCAAAGCCGGAGCGGGCCGGCCAGGGTCGGGGCCCCGCGCCGGGCGGCGGGCGCGGCGCGGGCGGCTGCGCGAGACTGGGTGCATGCCGGAACTGCCCGAGGTCGAGGCGCTGACCGCCTACCTGTCCGAACGGCTGACCGGGCGGGTGATCGCCGCGGTCCTGCCGGTGGCGATCAGCGCCCTGAAGACCCACGACCCGCCGGTGACCGACCTGGTGGGCCGGACGGTGGGCCCCGTCGTGCGGCACGGCAAGTTCCTCGACATCGAGGCCGGCGGGCTGCACCTGGTGATCCACCTGGCCAGGGCGGGGTGGCTGCGCTGGCAGCCGGGCCTGCCGGCGGCGCCGCCGCGGCCGGGCCCGCGCAACCCGCTCGCGCTGCGGGTCCGGCTGGAGGGCCCGGACGGGGACGGGTTCGACCTCACCGAGGCGGGCAGCCGGAAGGGGCTCGCGGTGTACCTGGTGCGTGACCCGGCGGAGGTGCCGGGGGTGGCCCGGCTCGGCCCGGACCCGCTCGGCCCCGGCTTCGGCCCGGAGCGCTTCCGCGCGCTGCTGAGCGGGGAGCGGCGCCGGATCAAGGGTGTGCTGCGGGACCAGAGCGTGCTCGCGGGCGTCGGCAACGCCTACTCGGACGAGGTGCTGCACGCGGCGCGGATGTCCCCGTACAAGTTGGCGGCCGACCTCTCGGAGGAGGAGACGGACCGGCTGTACGAGGCGCTCGGCACGACGCTGCGGGAGGCGGTGGAGCGCTCGCGGGGGCTGGCGGCGGGGGAGCTGAAGGCGGAGAAGAAGGTGGGCATGCGGGTGCACGGCCGGACCGGGCAGCCCTGTCCGGTCTGCGGGGACACCGTGCGGGAGGTGTCCTTCGCGGACTCCTCGCTGCAGTACTGCCCGACCTGCCAGACCGGCGGCAGGCCGCTGGCGGACCGGCGGCTCTCCCGGCTGCTGAAGTGACGCGGGCCGTCGGACGCCGGTGGGTGACCTGTCGGCCCTTGCCTGCGGCGGCCCCGGTGCCCGGCGCCCGTCGGCAGGGGTGCCGGGCGGCCCCGCCCGGTGCGGGTGGGCGGGGCCGCCGGGGTCGTCCCGGGCCGGGCCGTCCTGATGGGTCGCGGCCGTGGCCACGGCCTGCGGGTCGGGGCTCGCGGGTCGGTCAGGGCTTGCGGGCGACGCCGCCCCAGTAGTACGCCGCGTACGGGTCGGCCGGCTGCTCGCCGTCCGGGTGCCAGGCCATGACCGGGGCGACACCGGGCTCGATCAGCTCCCAGCCCTCGAAGAAGCGGCCGACCTCCTCCTTGCTGCGCGGCACCAGCGTCATCCCGGCAGCGCGGGCCGAGGCGGTCACCTGGGCGACGGCCTCCTCGTTGAAGTCCTGGGTGGGGTGGGTGAGCGCCAGGTAGCTGCCGGACGGGAGCGCGTCGCGCAGGGCGGCGACCTTGCCCCACGGGTCGTCCTCGTCGGCGATCAGCATCAGCACGGCGATCATCAGCAGGCCGACCGGCTGGGTGAGGTCCAGCGTCGAGGTGAGCGCCGGGTCGGCCAGCAGCTCGCCGGGCTTGCCCAGGTCGGCGTGGATGTAGGTGGTGCGGCTGGCCGGGGTGGAGACCATCAGCGCACGGGCGTGGGCCAGCACGATCGGATCGTTGTCCACGTAGACGACCCGGGTGCCGGGGCTGGCCGATTCGGCGATCTCGTGGGTGTTCGGCGAGGTGGGGATGCCGGTGCCGAGGTCGAGGAACTGGCGGATGCCGTACCGCTCGGCGAGGTGGCGCACGGCGCGGCCCTGGAAACCGCGGTTCTCCTTGGCCATCGCCTTGATGCTCGGCACGGCCTTCTCGATGGCCTGGGCCATCGCGCGGTCCGGCGGGAAGTTGGTCTTCCCGCCCAGCCAGTAGTCGTACACCCGGGCGGAGTGCGGGGTGCTGGTGTCCACCCCGTACTTCTCCCACTGGCTGAGCTCGGCGTCGTCGTTGCCGGCCCGGTCGGCGGAATCCTGACTCGTCGTCATGCCCACGTCCTCTGAAGACAGATCATCACACTGGAAGTGGTCAGAGTAGCGGGCCGGTCGGGGCTCCGGCCGCGAGGTCGGCGAACAGGCCGTGACATGGGCCGTTGGGGTGGTGATCGAGCCTGTCGGAGTGGCCGCTGGGAGGCGGTCCGATGAACGGGGGAGAGATTCGCCATGCTGTCTGATCGTCAGATTACTTCGCGCAGATTGTTGCTGGTCGCGGCGGGGATGTCGCTGCTCGGACTCGCCGGCTGCGGCCGGGCGTCGGAGGTGGTCGAGGCCGCCGGCCTGGCGGCGAGGGCGGCCGGGGAGGCCGGTGGGACCGGTGAGGGGGGTGCCCCGGCGCCTGACGCGGTGCCCGCGGCCTCGCCCGCCGGGAGCCCCGGCCCGGGCTCCGGCCCGGTTCCGACGCCGGGTCCGGAGCCGGGCCCCGCGTCGACCCCGACCCCGGTGCCCACCGGTGCGGCCTCCGCCCCCGCGCCCGATTCGGCTCCCGCCTCGGCGCCCGCCTCCGCCCCGGCCAAGGCGCCGACCGCTGCCGACGGCCGGCCGGTCTACGAGCTGGACGCGGCGCGACAGGTGGTGGCGCTCACCATCGACGACGGCCCCGACCCCCGGCACACCCCGACCGTCCTGGCGCTGCTGGAGCAGTACGGGATCCGGGCCACCTTCTTCCTGATCGGCGAGAACGCCGTCCAGCACCCCGATCTGGTCCGCGAGATCGCCGCCCGCGGCCACCACATCGCCAACCACACCTGGACCCACCCCGACCTGCGCCGACTCTCCGAGAGCAAGGTCCGCGAGGAGCTCGAACGCACCTCCGACCTGCTGCACAGCGCCACGGGCAAGGTGCCGACCTGGTTCCGGGCGCCCGGTGGCGACTGGTCCTCCACGGCCCTGCGGGTCAGTTCCGAACTGGGCATGCGGCCGATGGCCTGGTCGGTCGACCCCCGGGACTGGGCCCGCCCCGGGACGGGCGTGATCACCGACCGGATCCTCAAGGACGTCCGGCCGGGGGCGATCGTGCTCAACCACGACGGCGGCGGCGACCGGTCGCAGACGGTGGCGGCGCTGAAGGCCTATCTGCCGGTGCTGATCGACTCCGGCTACTACTTCACCGCGCCGGTGGGGTGAACGGGCGGCGGGGTGAAGGGGCTGCCGGGGCGCGGTGACCGGGCCGCCGGGACGGCGGACGGTGGCCGGTGGTGGTGGCCGGTGGTGATGGCCGGGCCTGGTCGGTCGGCGGGGGCGGTCGGTGCGGGAGGGGGCGTGCGCGGAAAAGTACGTGCGGGAAAAGTCGCGGGAAACATGACCAAACCACCTGAAAGAGTGGATTAGCAGAATCGTTTCATCGATTTTTGGGCCTCTAGGGTGATCTCGCATCAATTCACCAGGTACCACCGAGTACCGCCTGAAAGGGCCACCCGTCATGCGTCTCCGCAACGCCCTGCTCGCCGCCACCAGTGCGATCGCGCTCGTCCTCGCCGTCCCCGTCCCGGCCAACGCCGCCGCCGGGGACGAGTTCCGCTACAAGTACGGGACGGGGTCCACCGGGTCACTGGTCGAGCCGCGGAGCCGCGAGTGCATCGACCTCCCGGGGGCCACCGCCGAGCAGCCGGCGTACGCGCCGCGGAACCTGACGGGGTCGACGGCCACCGCCTTCCTCGAATTCGGCTGCGAGGGCGACACGTACTACGCGCTGCGGCCGGGCGGGCACGCCGGTGACCGGCTGCTGGTCCGCTCGGTGGTCTTCGCCTGAGCCGCCTCGGCCGTTCCGGTGCCGTCCTCCGCGGTGCCACCGCGCTCCACCGCGTCCGACCGCGACCCGCCCCGGCCCACTGCGAAGCGAATTCGTACAAAGTGCGGGACAAGTGAGCCATTGGTTGAGACCATTCCGGTGAACCGGCCGTGAACAAGGGCCGGTGGAGTGCGTGACGACACCGGGAGCGGCCGTGCCGATTCGACCTGCCGGGCTCTCCGCCCGGGCCCGCGGAGTCCTGCTCCTCGTCGCCGTCCTGCTGCTCGCGGCGGCCGGATTCGGGGTGCAGCGAGCGGTCGGCGGCGGGGACGGCGACCCGGACGGACCCGGCGGCGGCCGTGGCGGGGGCCCGGCCGCCCCCGGTCCCGCCGGCCCGCGCCCCCCGGCCCCGAT
>NZ_JBHJRC010000378.1:0-7052 GCF_042261735.1 Kitasatospora sp. NPDC056327
ACGCCTCGTCGGAGCGCCCGGTGCCAGGACGCGGTTCCCGCTGCCGGGCGGCGCGCGGCTGCGGGTGACGTCGGTGACGTCCCCGCGCAGGTCGGCGGTTTCCGCGGCAGCGGGACCTCCGCGCGCGTTCCGCTGCCGCGGACCGGCTTCAGCGCAGGACTCCCACGAGGCCGTCCCCTCCGTCCGCACAGGCGAACGCGCCCGCGCAGCAGCGTTCCCAACCCGTGGGCGTTGCGAGCAGGGTCAGCTGCGACCACCGGTCCGGGGCCTTCGGGTGCCGACGGAGCCACAGCCCCAGGGCCGGCACCGTCAGGTCGTCGGCGGCGTCGGCCTCGTTTCCGCCGGCGGCGGTCGGTCCGGAGGGGCGGGCGGGTGCCGGCAGCACGGAGGCGACGTCCGGGGCCGGATGGCCGAACAGGTCCACCCCGTCCCACGCCACCGCGTGCGCCGCGGGCGCGGTGACGGGCCCGGTGGCCTCGACGACCACCTGGGTCAGACGGTCGGCGCCGCCGGGTCCGCCGCCGGGTCCGCCCCCGGCGACGGTCAGCAGGACGTCATCGAGGACGGCGACGGTGTTCCACGCCGGATCGAAGAGGACGCCGCGGAGCCACGCGTCGTGGGCGTGCCGCAGTTGCGTGTAGTCGGTGCGCCTCAGCGTCATGCACTGCCTCGCCCGATGGCTGCGGGGCGTCCCGGCGAGCACCGCGGCGACCTCCCCGGATGTCATCCCGAACCTGAGGGTCCCGGCCCCGTCCGGCAGGACCACGCCGATCCCCGGCAGCAACTCCAGCATCACCCGATCGTCCCACTCCCGTGCCGCGCTCCGACGACCGGGCTCGGGTCGGCGCACGGGTGCACGGGTTCCCGCCGAGGAACCGGGCGCCGACCTGCCTGCCCGTCTGCTGGACCGCAGCACCGCCGCCTCACGTCCGCCGCGCCCCGGCGGCATCCGGCAGCCGCACGACGGCGGTGCCGGCCTGGGACTCCCCGAAGCCCCAGCCCGCGACCAGCGAACAGCCGGCCACGTCGAGGAGGTCGCTCCACGGCCAGTGGTCGGCACCCGAGTAGAAGGCGCCCCCGCTCCGGGCGGCCTCCGCCGAGCGGCAGAGCATCCGCAGGTGGTCACGGAGCGCGGGGTGCGCGACCGCGACCAGCCTGGACTCCCAGGGCTCGCCCGCGACGTCGGGGCCCGACAGGTCGCGGACCGAGACCAGGTGCTCCGGCCCGCGCTCGGTGAACGTGGCCGCCCGCATCGCGTCGGCGAGCGTGCCGTCGGTCGCGACCCGCAGGAGCACGATCAGCCAGTTGTTCAGCTTCGTGGCGTTCTCGGTGGTCAGATCGATCCCGTGACGGCCGAGCAGCGGCCCCAGCTCGCTGCCGTACACCAGCGCGCCGCCCGACTCGTCGGGCACCGAGGCCGCCCGCAGCTCCGCGACGAAGGCGTCGTCGAACGGCCGGGGCCCCTTGTGTCCGTCCGCGCCCCACGGCCCCTCCCCCGCCAGCAGATCCGCGTCGAACAGGAACAGCGACCCGCCCAGGTCGAAGCGCCAGGTCCACGGCGAGAAGGGGTACGGCCCGTCCGTGTCCGGAAAGCGCCTCGGCTCCCGGGCCGCCAGGCCCTCCGGCGTGAACCAGGAGTTCGGGAACAGGAACTCGTCGATGGAGTCCGACGCGTGGTACACCCCGTACCCGGTGCCGGGATCGCCGGCGGACTCCTCGCCGAGCAGTATCGCGAACGCGCCGGTCAACGCGGCGTCCCACCCCTCGATGTCGTTCGCCGGGGTCGTCTCGGACGTCATGACGGGTACTCCTTCGGATCGGATCCATGTCGTGCCGCACGGCGTCACGCCGCTTCGTACGCGCGGGCACAACGTACCGGTCGCCGATGACACCCCGGACCACCGCACCAGGAGGCCGGGCGGCCGAAGCAACTGCCGTGCCACCCCGCACGGGTGACACGGCTCGGGTCCACGGGGCGTGAGCGGTCACCGCTCGCGGGGTGCGATCGGCCGGCCCGGTGCGGAAGGCCGTTCACCGCCGGTTCCGCGGAACCGACACGGCCCTGCCCGGCCACCTCGCCGATGCCCCTCGCCGACGCTGCCCTCGCCGACGCCGCTCCAGCGCCTCCGAGCGCTTGTCGTCCTTCCCGGTTCGAGGGCTGCGCCCCCGCCGGTCGGGCAGGCTCCCGCCGGTCGTGCCAGGATGTCCGGCATGTCTGCTCGTGCACTGAGCTTCGGCGCAATCGCGGAATCCTACGAGCGGTTCCGGCCGGGGTATCCGGAAGAGCTCTTCGAGTCGGTGATCACGTACGCGGGCCGGCCGGTCCGGACGGCCCTGGAGATCGGTGCGGGGACGGGCAAGGCGACCCGCCTGTTCGCCGGCCACGGGGTCGCGGTCACGGCCACGGAGCCCGACGCCGCCATGCTCGCCGAGCTGAGGAGGACCGTGCCCGCGAACGTGACGACCGTGCGGGCCGCGTTCGAGGAACTGCGCCCGGGCGAGACCTACGGGCTGGTCTGTGCGGCGGCGGCCCTGCACTGGACGCGCCCGGAGGGCCGGTGGTCCAGGGTGGCCGCACTGCTGGAGCCGGAGGGTGTGTTCGCCTCGTTCGGCGGCCCGGTTCGGCCGGCCGACCCGGCCGTCGAGGAGTCCGTGCGTGCGGCACGGGCACCGTTCCTGGAGAACGACGAGGTGCCGTCCCCCGACGGGACCGCCCCGAATGAGGCGATGCAGTGGCCGGGTACCGAGCTGCAGCGGTCTCCGCTGTTCCTCGACGTTCAGCAGGCCGTCATCGAGCGGCGCCTGACCATGAGCGCTCCCGAGTACGTCGGCTACCTGTCGACCGTCTCGGCGTATCTCCAACTGCCGCAACCGGCAAGACAGCAGGCGTTCGGCGCGATCGCCCGGATCCTGCCGGAGAGGGTCGAGATCACCGCCGACATCGTCGTCCACCTCGCACGTCGGCGATCCGGGTAGGTGCGACACCTCCCCGGGGGAACCGTGGTCCCAGGCGGCCCGGGCGAGGTCTCCGGAAACCCAACTGTCCCCCGCCACAGCGGTGTTAGCCTGGCCGGAAGGAGGCGGGATGCAGGTGTGGAACGTACGGGGGCGGGCGGTTCGGGTGGCCTGTCTGGTCGTGGCGGGGCTTGCGCTCGCGGGCTGCGGATCCGACGGGTCGGCGCCGGCGGCGGACGGTTCGGTAACCACCGGGAGCGTGTCCTCCGGCAGTACGAGGACGCCCGGCACGACGGTGCCCGGCCCGGCCGGGCCCGGCACGGCGACCGAGCCCGCCCGAGCCGGCGGGAGTTCGGTGAGCACGAGCCCCACCGCGAGCGGGCCGCCCACGGAGCTGGAGCTCAGCGACGCGTACTTCGCGGTCGGCCAGTGCGCGGGCCCGGTCATCGGCAAGTCCAAGGGCGGTTCCGGAGCGCCCTACCAGCCCGTCGACTGCGGTGACGTCTTCGCCGTGGCCAAGGTGACCAAGCGCGGCGCCGCCGCGGCGCCCGGCGCCACCGCCGGCGTGCCGGCCACGGCGGCCACGGTCGGCACGGACTGCGAGGACACCACCGACCTCGTCCTCGACCTCGGCCGGAACCTGGCGCAGGCCACCGGGACCGAGACGGCGGGCGACGGACGGGGGGCCTACGCCTGCCTGCGCAACCTCAAGCCCCCGCACCCCAGCGACCCCGGCATGGGCGGGGGACCCAGGATCATCGTCGGCGACTGCGTCTACCAGGCGAAGGTCCTGGGCGGGGCGAACGTCACGCGCGAGACCGCTTGCGACACCACCGGCACGCACCGGCCGGAACACCGGGTCGTGAAGGTGTACGTGCCCAACTTCGCCAAGGGCGGCCCGCAGGAGAGCTGCCCCGAGGGGACGGTCCAGCTGTCCCTGTCGACCACCGGCCGGATCGACCTCTTCGGCCCTGTCGCCTGCGGCGAGAAGCTCTGACGCCCGGGGAAACGGCGCCCTTCCGGTGACCGGCCGTGACGGCGACCGGCCGTGATCCGCAGGGGCACGGGCCGGCGCACCTTCTCCGGTCGTGACCACCGAGCGCCGGACGCGCACCCGCAGTGACGGAAGAACCCGCCCGGCCCCGTACCGGGCGGGTTCGCACAGGGCCCGACCGGAGGCGGGCCGGGCGTGTCAGACGGGTTCGCGGCCCCCGGCCGCGTCGGGCCCCTGCGGGGCACGCCCGACCGCCTTGTGCACGGTGCGCAGGGCCACCAGGAGCAGGCCGATGTCGTCCAGCAGGATGGGGTCCGGGAGCAGGTCGACGGGGCTGATCAGATAGGCGATGGACGCCCAGAACAGCACCTTGGCCGACATCGGGATGCCGGTCGAGGCCAGGAGCCTCCTGGTCCGGACCAGCTTCACCACCAGCACGACCGCGACCACCAGGGTCACCACCACCACCGCGCCGGTGATCCACCACAGGACGCTGCTTCCGTCCATCGGCACCTCCCGCTCGAACGCCGGCCGTTCCCCGCTCTCCCCCGGTTCCGGCGAGCGGGCGGCTCTCCCCAGGGTACGGGAGGCGCCCGCAGAACCCCCCGCAGCACGAGCCGGCACCCGCCCTCGCCGTCCCCACGCCCGCGGCGCCGTCCGCCGCGGGCGTCCGTGCCCGGCGCTCCAGGGCGGCGGCCGGACCCGGCACGGCCACCGGGGACGACCGGGCCGACGGGGCCCGGGCCACCGGCGGCGCAGGAGGACCGGGCGGGCGGTGCCACCGATCGGTGACGCGGTTTCAGCCACGGTGCGCCGCGCCCGAGTCGGCCGGCGAACGGACCCGCGGCTTGACGGAACTTGCCAACCTCGCGCATCACACGCACCAACTATTGACCGGAGCATGACGCCATGTGAGGGTTCCGACACCCGACCGCGGACGCCCGCACGGCCGTCCCCATGCGGCCGTGCGCCACCAGCCCTGCTGTCCGCGACCAGGGTCCCCCACATTCGAGGAGCCCCGATGCAACGCACAGCCACCGCAGGCCGGTTGCTGACCGCAGCGACCACCCTGACCGTGCTGGCCGGCATGATCGCCGCCACCGCGGGTCCGGCCTCCGCCGCGCCCGTCCCGACCACGCCGCCCAGCGCGCTGGCCGCCGCCGTGAACGCCGCCGACCAGGCGGCCGCAGCCGGTCTCGACAGCCTGGCCAAGGGCACGGACGAGACCTACGAGCGCCAGTCCGTCACCCCGTGGCTGGCCGGTCTCTACTCGGTCGCCTACGAGCGCACCTACAAGGGCCTGCCGGTCGTCGGCGGCGACGCCGTCGTGATCGCGGACGGCCAGGGCAAGGTCCGCGGCCAGCAGTCCGCCACCACCGCCCCGATCAGCGTGTCGACCACCACCCTGGTCAGCGCGGCCAAGGCGGAGAAGACCGCCCGCACCAAGCTCGCCCAGGTGGACGGCGTGCAGTCGCGCCGCCTGGTCGTCAAGGTCAAGGACGGCGAGAGCCGCCTCGCCTGGGAGACCGTGCTCACCGGCCGCACCGCGACCGCCCCGAGCACCCTGCACGTCTTCGTCGACGCCCGCAGCGGCGAGGTCATCGAGACCTACGACGACGTGCGCGCCGGCACCCTGAACAGCAAGTGGAACGGCCCCTCGCCGAGCATCACCACCACCGGCTCGGGCAGCTCCTTCTCGCTGCGCGACCCCAGCCGCCCCGGCCTGAGCTGTGCCGACAACGCCACCGGCCAGGTCTTCACCAAGTCCTCCGACACCTGGGGCAACGGCAGCGCCACCAGCAAGGAGACCGGCTGCGGCGACGCCATGTTCGCGGCCCAGAAGGAATGGGACATGCTCCGCGACTGGCTGGGTCGCAACGGGCACAACGGCAACGGCGGCAGCTGGCCGGTCAAGGTCGGCCTCAACGACGTCAACGCCTACTGGGACGGCTCGTCGATCTCCATCGGCCACAGCCAGAGCAACGAGTGGATCTCCTCGATCGACGTCGTCGGCCACGAGTTCGGCCACGGCATCGACCAGTTCACCCCCGGCGGCGCCAACAACGAGAACGGTCTCGGCGAGGCCACCGGCGACATCTTCGGCGCGCTCACCGAGGCCTACGCCAACCAGTCCGCCCCGTACGACTCCGCGGACTACCTCGTCGGCGAGATGATCAACCTCGTCGGCAACGGCCCGATCCGCAACATGTACAACCCCTCGCAGGTCGGCAACAACCCGAACTGCTACTCCTCCTCGATCCCGAGCACCGAGGTCCACGCGGCCGCCGGCCCGCTGAACCACTGGTTCTACCTGCTCGCCGAGGGCTCCAACCCGGGCGGCGGCAAGCCCACCAGCCCGACCTGCAACAACTCCAGCGTCACCGGCGTCGGCATCAAGGACGCGGGCCGGATCTTCTACGGCGGCATGCTGCTCAAGACCAGCGGCATGACCCACAAGAAGTACCGCACCACCACCCTGACCGCGGCCAAGAACCTCGACCCGAGCTGCAACCTCTTCAACCGCACCAAGGCCGCCTGGGACGCCGTCAGCGTTCCCGCCCAGGCCGGTGACCCGACCTGCTCGAACAACGGCACCAACGACTTCTCGCTGGCGCTGAACCCGTCGTCCGCCTCGGTCAAGCCGGGTGCCTCGACCACGGCGACGGTCAACACCGCCGTCATCTCCGGCACCGCGCAGACGGTCGCCCTGACCGCCTCCGGCCTCCCGTCCGGCGTCACCGCGGCCTTCAGCCCGGCGTCCGTCCAGTCCGGCGCCTCCTCCACGCTGACCCTGTCGGCCTCGTCCGCCGCGGCGACCGGGACCTACCAGATCACCGTGACCGGCACCGCCGGCGCCACCGTGCACACCGCCCAGTTCAGCCTCACGGTCGGCACCGGCACCCCGAACCCCGGTGGCACCTGGGCCGCCGGCACCAACTACCAGGCCGGTGACACCGTGACCTACAACGGTGCCAGCTACCGCTGCCTCCAGGGCCACACCGCCCTGGTCGGCTGGGAGCCGCCGAACGTCCCGGCCCTCTGGCAGGCCGTGTGACCGGGGCGTCCTGACGCCCACTGAGCAACAAGCCGCGCCGCGGTCCGT
>NZ_JBHJRC010000379.1:0-7052 GCF_042261735.1 Kitasatospora sp. NPDC056327
GCCGAGGGCGAAGCCGGCGACCACCGAGACGACCCGCTCGGTGGTGCCCACCAGCGGCTTGCTCTCGGGCGCCACCTCCCAGCCGGTCAGCTGCAGGTGGAGCTGGTCGAACTCGCGCCCGATCGCCACGATCTCGTCCTCGATGTCCTCGCCGAGGCGCCGCAGCAGCGGGGTCAGCACGTCCTGGGCCTCCCGGTCGGCCCAGTCGGCGAGGCCGTCGGCGACGTAGGTCTGGACGGCCTCGGCCACGGTCTTGACGGCCCGCTTCTGCTGGATCACCCCGAGTGCCCGGCTCAGGTTGACCTCGACCGCGTCGATGTGGGCGGGCAGGCCGTCCCGCAGCGCCGCGACCTTGGCGGTGAGGCTGGTGGCGAGGGCGGCCTCGGCCTCGGTGCGGTAGCGGGTGAACAGGACGGGCAGCTTGGCGGGGCGGTTCCTGATCGCCGAGAGGGCGGGCAGCATCTCCGCGTACGACTCGCGCAGCCGCACCTGGTCGGTCCGCGCGGCCTTCAGCCGCTGGTCCACGTGCTGCTGGATGGCGGTCGCCGCGGAGGCGGCCTGGGTCGTGTACTTCTTCAGGTGGACGTGGTGGCGGTCGCGCAGCAGGAAGTCGGCCAGCCGGGCCTCCAGTTCGGCCAGGCCGGACTCCTCGACCAGCCGGGCGTCGCCGCCGTAGACGCCCCGGCGGGCCTTCTCGGCGTCCACGAAGTAGATGTCGCGGGCGGTGAGGTCCTGCCCGGCCCACGCCGGGCCGCCCTGGTACTCGCGGACGTACTTGTTCCACACGTAGCCGCGCATCTTCTCGTCCACCACCCGGCCGTTGAAGAGGTTGACCACGGTGAAGATCCGGGTGCCCTCGCGGACCAGGTCGGCGGCGTTCATCAGCTCGCCGTGGCCCATCAGCACGTCGCTGCGGTAGACCAGCACCGCCGCGTCGCAGCGCTGGGTGGCCTCCTGGGTCACCTTGGTGCGGGTGGGGTGCTCGTCCAGGCCGGGCGAGTCGTAGACCACCACGCCGGCCTGGCAGAGCCGGGCCGGGAAGCCCATCTCGAACTCGCGGATGCCGCGGAAGCGGCGCTCGCTCTCCTCCTCGTCGATGTCCAGCGTCGACTCGCGCAGGTAGCGGTCGAGCGGCCAGGTGTCGGAGGTCCCGTCGAAGCCCCAGACCTTGACGTACGGCGTGTCGGCGTAGCGGACCCCGGTGAGGGTGGCGGTCGCCGGCAGGTCGTCCACGATCATCGGGCCCTGGTGGGCGCCGAGGTCGACCGCGCGGGTGGTGCCCCCGAGCAGGGCGTTGAGCAGGGTCGACTTCCCGTTCTTGAAGCGGCCCATGACCATCAGGTTGAAGGTGTCGGAGCCCAGTTGGGCGGCGGTGGTCTCCAGCCGGGCGGCGGTCTCCTTCATCTCCAGGTCCTTGGCGACCCGGTTGAGCCCGACGATCGCGCCGCTCGCCTCGTTGCGGGCCTGCTCCGCCCCCGTGCGCATCATGTCGGCGAGCTTGCTGCCGGTCTTGGACATGGTGTTCCTTCCCCTTCCGAACGGCCTCGGACGGGCCTGGTGAGCGGCCCGTCCCGGCCGGTGTGTCGATGCGGTGCCGGAACCGGTGCCGGATCCTGCCGGACCGGTGCCGGATCCGGTGTCAGATCCGTACGTCGTTCAGCCGGCGCAGCAGCCCGGCCAGGTCGTCGGCCCCGCGGGGCCCGGGCCCCGCGCCGGCCGTACCGTCGCCGCCCGGCCGCTGCGGCCGGCCGGGTGCGGGCGCCAGGGCGTCCAGCTCGGCCGTGGTGCGGGCGAACCGCTCCTCCACCGTCCGCCGCAGCGCCCCGGCCTCGTCGCGGACGGCCCTCGGGACGGCCTCGGCCAGCCGGTCGAGGCGCTCGCGGACGGCCCCCTCCCCGAACCCGACCGCGCGGGCGAGCCGCTGCTCGGCACGGTAGTGGTGGGCCACCCCGCCGACCCCGGCGCCGACCCCGGCGGTGAGGGCGATGGCGAGGCCGCCGGTGAACATCACCCCGGCCGCCGCGCCGAGCACGCCGCCGGCCAGGACCTCGGGGGACGGCGCGCCGCCGCGCCCCGGGCCCCCGGCGGGCGCGCCGGGGGCGGTCCGGGTGCCCGGGACGGTCCGGTCCAGCGCGAAGCCGGGGTCCGCCGGGTGGGCCGGCGGCTCGGCGCCGCAGGCCGCGTAGGCGGTGTCGACCCGCTGCTGCAGCTCGACCAGGGCGAGTTCGACGCGGGCGGCCCGGGCGTTCAGGCCGGCCACGGCGGTGACCGCCCAGGCCGCGATGCCCCGTTCCAGGTAGCCGTCGACCACGTCGCCGGCCCGGGCCCTGGTCGACAACTCCTCACGGTGCTTCTGCAGATGCCGTTCGAGGTCGCGCAGCAGGTTCTGGCGCAGCATCCCCAGCCCGGCCGCCGTCTCCCCGGCGCCCGCCTCGGCCTCCGCCTCCAGCACCCGCAGCACCTCGCGGTGGGCCGCCTCCAGCGCGGCGCGGGCCCCGGCCACGGCGCGCGCGGACGGGCCCGCCGCGGGGGCCGCCCCGGTGGCCGGGAGCCGTTCGCCGAGCAGGGCGTCCGCGAGGCCGAGCAGATGGGCGGCCCGCAGGGCGAGCAGCGCGGGGCGGGCGGCGGCGGTGCCGGCGGCCGGCACGGGGGAGAGCGCCTCGTGCAGGGCCGCCTCGTCCTCGGCCAGCCGGCCGCGCAGCGCCTCGGCGGCCGGCCCGTCGCTCCAGAAGAGCACGCGCGGTGCGGCGCCGCGGTGGCCGGTGGTCTCCGGGTCCAGCAGCCGTCCCACCCGGTGCGCGACGAGGTCCAGGTCGTCGGGGCCGGTGAGTTCCTCCGCCCCGGTGAGGACGACCGTGACCGTGCCCGGCGGCCGGGCGGCGAGCGCCACGGCGGCCTCGACGCCCGCGGGGCCGAGCAGTTCGGCGCAGCCCAGGGCCAGCAGGACCCGGTCGGCGCGGACGGCGGGCAGCGGGTCCGTGGCCAGCGGCTCCAGCGGCGCCGTCTCCAGTCCGGCGCCGGGCACCGCGGCGAGCAGCCGCTCGGCGAGGGCCGACCCGGCAGCCTGCGGCGAGGCGCACAGCACGACGGTGGCGGGGCGGGCGGAGGCGAGCGCCGCCACCGCCTCGTCGACCGGCGTCCAGCCGTGCCGCCGGGCGGCCTCGGCGGTGTCGGCGAGCAGGGTGGTCAGCTCGCTGACGAGGCGGTCCTGGTCGGCCGTCATCGTCCCTCCAGCCAGGCGAAGAAGTCGGGGGCGAGGGCCCTGGCCCACGGGTGGACCTCGCGCGGCAGGACCAGCGGGAGCAGGGCGGCCAGGTCGGCGCGGACGGTGGGGTCGTGCCGCTGCCCGGCGGGTTCGGCGGCGCCGGCGGGACCGGCGCCCTCGGCGGAGGCGTCGGTCCCGCCCGGTTCGGCGGCCGCGGCGGGCCCGGTGGCGAAGAACGCGGGCGCGGCCAGGTCCATCAGCTCGTCGAACGCGCGGTGGTCCTCCCGCGACTCGGCCAGCGTGCGGCCGCCGGGGGTGACGGTGACCGGCCCGCCGAGCGGCGCGTCGGTGAACGGGACGGCCGGCACCAGCGCGTAGGCGAGCAGCCGCGGCCGCTCCGCGCCGATGGCCCACCAGCGGTCCGGGGCGTCGATCCGCAGGGGCTGCCGGGGCGCGCGCACCGCCGGCGCGGCGAAGGCCGCGTAGCCCGGGCCGCCCCAGCGCAGGGTGGGCAGCGGGGTGGAGACATAGTGTTCGAGCGGCACGTAGGACTGCCGCAGCGGGTGCTCGGCGAACTCCTTGCGGGCCTGTGCGTACGGCGTGCGGATGGTCACTGCGTCGTCCTCTCGTGGGGTGCCGCGTGTACCCGGTCGGTGACCACACAGCCGCCTCCGGCGTCCAGCCAGGCCTCGGCCATGGTCGCGGCATCGACGAAACGGGCCTGCTCGCCCGTACCGCTGTCGTTGATGTAGAAACCCTGGATCCCGCCGGTCGCCGGGTCGCGGGCCACCCCGATCGGCACCACGGCGTGGTTGGCCCGGCCGCCGTCGTAGGAGTCGGCGTCGTCCCACAGCACACCGGCGTTGGCGGCGACGATCACCCCGCGGCCGTGTTCCAGCGCGGCGGCGAGGTCCTCCAGCGAGTCGGCCCGCTCGGTGTGGGCCGGGACGCCGAAGTCACCGAGGACGCGGGCCTGGTCGGTCAGGCTGGTGCCGCCGCGCATGGCCGGGTCGCCGTCGGTCTCGCAGAGCCCGCGGGCGATGGCGTGGGCGACCACCTCGGCCTCGCCGACGTCCACCCCGAACTGCCGGAGCACGCCCTCGCAGGAGCAGAGCCCGCAGGTGCCCCGGTAGCCGAAGGGGTTGTCGCCCTGCGGGTGGGTGAAGTCGGCGAACCGGTCGACGTCGCCGGCCACCAGGGTCTCCCGGCCGTCGGGCAGCACGTCGAGGCGGTAGGGGACGTCGGTGCCGGGTTCGGGCCGGGCGCCGGCGTCGGGGTGGGCGTCGGTGCGGACGTCGGGGTGGGCGTCGGGGTGGAGCGGCAGTTCGGTGATCGGTTCCGGCGGTGGTGCGTGGTCCACGGTCCCCTCCTCCGTCGAGTGATGTCCTTCGTCCTGATCGACCCCGGCCGGACCGGCGCCATTACCGGTCCCGGGAGATCTCCCGGGCGACCTTCGCGCAGGAACTCCGGAGCAGGCCCGTCCAGTTGCGCGGCCGGTGGGTGGTGACGCCGTCCAGCACCATGCGGCGGAAGAGCGTCTCCTCCGCCGCGGTGAGCGGGTCGGGGCCGGCCCGGGCGCGGTCCGCGGCCCGGGCCAGCCGGGCCCTGCCGCCGAGCAGTTCGGGGTGGTGCAGGAAGAGCGAGACGCGCAGTTTCACCACCGCGCGGCAGTGCGCGACGGCGCAGCGCTGCGGGGGCAGGCCCAGGGCCGCGCCGAGCTGTTCCCAGGTGTGGTCGGGGTGGTCCAGCCGGGCCCGCAGCACCGCGTGTTCGGTGGGGTTGAGCTCGCCGCGGGCGTGCGCCCGGTCGGCGAGCCCGCGTAACGGGAGCGCCCCGCCGGGGACGCGGGGCTCCTCCTCCGGGGCCGCGGGGTCGAGGCCCCCGGGGAGCGCCGGCTCGCGGGCGGCCAGCCGCTGCCTGCGCACCGCCAGCCGGGCGATCTCGCGGCGGGCGATGGCCATCACCCAGGTCAGGAAGGACGAGTCGCCCCGGAAGGTGGCCCAGCCCCGCCAGGCGCGCAGGGCGACGAGCTGGCAGACGTCCTCGGCGTCGGCGCGGTTGCCCAGGGCCCGGAGCGCGTAGCCGGCGACCTGCGGGCGCGCCGCGCGCCACGCCTCCTCGAAGCCGGTTCCCGCCGCCCGCCCGTCGGTCCCGCCCCCTGCGCCGGACATGCGTCGGCCCACCCCCTGACGACCTCGCCGCACACCCGAGGTTCCGCGATCGGGCCGCAGCACACAGTAGGGATCCCGAAGTGTTTACGGGTCAGTAGGTCCAATTCGAAACCTTTGGGTGGCCATGTCAGAGATCGTGCACTTATCGTCCGTGGACGATGCGGGGCGTGCCGGTCGCGCGGGCCCGCACGGGTCCAGCCGGGGGCCGGGCGCGGGCCCGGATGCGGGGCCGGCGGGGCTCCGGAACGCGTGCGGCGAGGCCCGGTCCGCACCGGTTCGTACCGGGTCGTACCCGCCCGTCCGCAGGTGAGGGGCGGGGAGGGCTTGGCGGGGGGCCCTCGGGGCCCTGTATCGTTCTCCGCGAATCATCCAGAGGGGTGGAGGGACCGGCCCTACGAAGCCCCGGCAACTCCCCGGCCGACCCGGCGTGCGAAGTCCGCGCCGTGCCGACCGGGAGCAGTGCCAACTCCGGCCTGTCGCCAATGCGGCGCGGGAAAGATGAGGAGACACGGTGTTCTCTGTGCTGTCCGTCACCCGGGGGCTCCCCGCCCCGGGCCTTCCGCGTACCCGTCCCGTTCCCGGCGCAGCCCACCGGCCGACCAGCTCGGCCCGACCCCGCTGACCGCACCGGCTCCCCGCGGGGAGCCTCCGTGAGCCGGCCCGCGGGCGGCTCACGGGAACCGAGACGGAGTACACCCATGGAGAACACGAGCGGCGTCGGAGTCCTCGACAAGGTCACCTCGATCCTCGCCACCCTGGAGGCCGGCCCCACCACCCTGTCCGGGCTGGTCACCGCGACCGGTCTGGCGCGGCCCACCGCCCACCGGCTCGCCGTCGCGCTCGAACAGCACCGGCTGGTGACCAGGGACGTCGAGGGCCGGTTCGTCCTCGGCCCCCGGCTCGGCGAGCTCGCGAGCGCGGCCGGCGAGGACCGGCTGCTGGGAGCCGCGGGCTCGGTCCTCAGCCACCTGCGCGACGTCACCGGCGACAGCGCCCAGCTCTACCGCCGGCAGGGCGAGGTCCGGATCTGCGTGGCGGCGGCCGAGCGCCTGCACGGCCTGCGCGACACCGTCCCGGTGGGGATCACCCTCCCGATGAAGGTCGGCGCGGCGGCCCAGGTCCTGCTCGCCTGGGAGGAGCCCGAGCGCCTCCACCGGGGTCTGCAGGGCGCCCGGTTCACCGCCACCGCCCTCAGTGGCGTGCGGCGGCGCGGCTGGGCCCAGTCCGTCGGCGAGCGGGAGCTCGGCGTCGCGTCCGTCTCCGCCCCCGTCCGCGGCCCGGCCAACCGGGTGGTCGCCGCCGTCGCGGTCTCCGGCCCGATCGAGCGGCTCACCCGCCAGCCCGGCGCCCGCCTCTCCAAGGCGGTGGTCGAGGCCGCCGACCGTCTCACCGAGGCCCTGCGCAACCCCTGACGGGCCTTCCGCGCGCCGGGGCGGGGCGGGCCGGGGGGCTTGCGGCGTCAAGGAGGGGCGCGCGGCCGAATCAGATCGGGTGGCCGATCGTTCCCTTCCGAGTGATGTCACTACCGGTGCGCGGTCGGTGAACCGAGAGTGGTGCGCCATGACCACTTCTGACTTGAGCGTTCCCACCCCGCCCTCTCCCGGTTCGGGCGCGGCCGCGGACGACGGGGCGGCCGCGGCCGCCCCCTCGCGGCGGTCCGTCGTCGCGGTGACCGG
>NZ_JBHJRC010000380.1:0-7037 GCF_042261735.1 Kitasatospora sp. NPDC056327
CGGTGACACCACGCTGGTGAGCCTCGCGGGCCCGGTCCGCGCCGACACCGTCTCGGGGAACGTGGAGGCCCAGGCCCTCACCGGCGACCTCCGCTTCAACTCCGTCTCCGGCGACCTGACGGTGGTGGAGGCGGGCTCCTCCGTGCGGGCCGTACGGACCACGGGGCGTCAGGCGCCCGCGGACCTGCGCTGACGGGCCAGGGCGGTGGCACCGCCGCCGAGGAGGAGCAGGCCGCCCGCGGTGGCCAGGATCGGGGCCACCGGGGTGGAGGAACCGGTGGAGGCGAGCACCCCGGAGCCGCCGATCGAGGCGCCGCCGCCGGTGGTCAGGGAGGCGCCGCCCACCGTGCCGGTGCCGGTGCCCCCGGCGGAGCCGCCCGTGCCGCCCGTGGTGCCGGTGCCGCCGCCCGTCCCGCCGGAGGTACCGCCGGCCGGCGGGGTGGTGGGCAGCTGGGCGTTCTTGTCGAAGGCCAGCGAGACGGTGACCGGGTCGAGCGCCTCGCCCTCCTTGTAGTTGGCGAAGGCCGGCACGCCCTCGGCGGTCAGCGTGGCCGGGACGGCGTTCAGCGTCACCACGCCGTTGACCGGGGCGAGGCTCGCCTTCGACAGGTCCAGCCTGGCGATCCGGGCGCCGGACAGCGCGGTCGTCTTCCCGTCCAGGGACTTGGCGTTGACGTCGGCGGTCAGGAAGGCGCCGTCCTTGGCGATGCTCAGGCCGAGCTTCGAGAAGGTGGTGTCCAGCTGGTAGCCGCCGGCGGCCGGGTGGCCGAGGAAGCGCACGGAGCCGGCGAAGCCCGCCGACAGGGTGTGGTTGCGGGTGTCGTAGCTGCCGTTGGCGCCGCCGAAGCGGTACTCGGCCGCGCCGCCCGCGAACTCGACCTTGCCGTTGGCCACCGGGCTCTGCAGGTACTTGCGGAAGCTCTCCTTGACCTGCCAGTCCAGAGTGCCGTTGACGACGGCGAGCTGACCGTTGCCGCCCGGGGCGGTCGACGGGCCGCCGGTCGCCGAGGGGCTGCCGGTCGCGGTGGGCGTCGCGGTGACGGAGGGGCTGCCGGTCGCGCTCGGCGAGGAGGTCGCCGACGGCGAGGCGGTGGCCGACGGGGACTGCGTCGCCGACGGGGTGGCGGTCGCGGTGGGCGTCGCGGTGGCGGAGGGGCTGCCGGTCGCGCTCGGCGAGGAGGTCGCCGACGGCGAGGCGGTGGCCGACGGGGACTGCGTCGCCGACGGGGTGGCGGTCGGCGACGGGGTGGCCGGGCTCTGCTTGAGCAGCAGCGCCAGCGGGTCCATGTCCGAACCGGCCTGGTAGAAGCCCGCGAACGCCTTGGCACCCTCCTCGGTCAGCTTCGCCGCGGCCGGCACGCCCGTCGTGGTGTCCCGGCCGACGGTGAAGGTCACCAGTGGCACGTCGTCCCGCCGGGTCACCTCCGTCGCCCCCACCGACTCCTTGGAGGCGGTGTCGGCGGTGAGCGTCCCGGCGGTGCCCGAGGTGGTGATCCGCAGGTCGCTGAGCGCCACGTCCAGCGCGCCGTGGTGGGCGGTGAAGCGCACCCCGCCGTTGAACGCGGAGGTCAGCTTGTGCGTCCCCAGGTCGTAGCTGGCGCTCGCCAGGCCGAAGTGGAAGGTCCCGTCGGCGTTGGTGGTCGCGCCGCCGCTCAGCTCCACCGCGCCCTGCCCGATCGGTCCGGTGACGTAGTTCCGGAAGCCGGCCTTCACTCCCCAGTCCAGCGAGCCGGTGTCGTAGGTGACGCTGCTCGGCGCGCCGGCGCCGAAGGCCAGCACCGGGGCGCCGAGGGCGGTCAGGCCGAGGCCGGCGGTGACGGCGGCCAGGGCGGCCAGCCGGGTGCGGTTGCGGGACATGGGGGAACTCCGATCGATGAGCGGGGGGAAGGGATGCGTGGGGGGTCAGGCCGCGTCGGCGGGGGTGGCGCGACGGCGGCGGAACAGGAACAGGCCTCCGGCCGCGGCCAGCGCGGCCGCGAGCAGACCACCGGCGACCCAGGCCGCGGCCGGCACGCCGCCGGAGCCTCCCGCGTCGGCGGCGACGGGCACCGCGGAGGGCGTGCCGGTCGTGGCCGCCGGGCTCGGCGCGGTGACCGGGGCGCTGCCGATGTCCGGCAGCGGCGGCAGGGCTGCGGCCGGGTCGAGGGCGACGGCGAAGCTCAGCGGGTCCATCACGGTGCCGGCCGGGTAGAGGCCGCCGAAGGCCCTGCCGCCCGCCTCGGTGAGCGTGAGCGGGAGTTCGACGGCCTTGAGCAGCCCGCCCTCGGGCTTGAGCCCGGCCGGGTCGAAGGTCGCCAGCTCGACGCCGGTCAGCTGCTGGGTGCCGCCGTCCGGGGTGCGGCCGGAGACGTCGGCGCGCAGCACGCCCCGGCCGTCGGCCACGGTGATGCCCGGGGCCGCCAGGGTGAGGTCCAGGCCGTTGGTGTCGCCGCTCTTCAGCCCGGTGAAGCGGACGCTGCCGGCGAAGGCCGCGGTGAGCGCACCGGTGGCCTGGTCGTAGCTGCCCCTGGCGGGCGTCCAGCGGAAGAACGCCCCGCCGTCCGCCGCGCCGCCGGACGGCTCCCAACGGCCCTGGGCGATCGCGCCGGTGACGTAGTCGCGGAAGGTCCGGCGCACGCCCCAGTCGAGCGCGCCGTTGCCGAACTCGGCGGCGGGCTGCGGGGTGGCGGCCGGGGGCTCGGACGCGGGCGGGGCGGTCGCCGGGGCCGCCGGGGCGGTCGACGACGGGGCGGCGCTCGGCGGCGCGGCCGTGGTCGCGGCCGGGCTCGGCGCGGCGGGGGCCGTGGGCGCGGCCGGAGTCGGCTGCGCCGCCGGGAGGTTGACCGACAGGTTGACCGGGTCGAGCGCCGTCCCCGCGGTGTAGAAGCCGCCGAACGCCTTGGCCCCCGCGTCGGTCAGGGTCGCCGGGACGTTGTTCAGCGTCAGGGTGCCGGCCGCGCCGCGCAGGTCGACGCCGGCCAGCGAGAGCTCGGCGAGCTTGGCCTGGCTCGCGCTGCTGACCTGACCGGTCTCCCGGGACTTGCTGCTGACGTCCGCGTACAGCCCGGCGGCACCGCCCGCGGCGGCCCGGAAGGTGAGCTTTCCGATGCTCAGGTCGAGCGCGTTGGCGCCGTTCTCCTGGTGCCCGGTGAATCGGACCCCGCCGGAGAAGGCGGCAGTCAGCGCGCCGCTCGCCGGGTCGTAGGTGCCGGCCGCCGAGTGGAACCGGAAGCCGCTGCCGGAGACCGTGGCCGCGCCGCCGGTGAGCGCCCAGGTGCCCTGGGCGATGGGCCCGGTGACGTAGGTCAGGAAGGACTGCTTGATCCCCCAGTCGAGGCGCCCGCCGGACACCCGCCCCTCGGCCGCCTGTGCCTGACCGGGCAGCAGGACGGCCGTCAGCAGGGCCGCCAGAACGGCCACCAGGCCGGCGGCCGCCCGGCGGAGACGATGGGGCAGAGGCACTCGGATCACTCCTCGGCGGGACAGGGGGAGGGCAGGCGGCGGGCAGGGACGGCAAAACACCGCCCCCCCTTGCGAGCTTTAGGTAAGGCTAACCTAATATATGAGTCAAGAGCCCCGCCGGACACCCCCGCACCCCACTCCCCGGCGGCGACAACTCCCCACGAAGGGAACGACGTTGAGCAGCAGAAACACCCGAAACCGGGCCGTCCGCGGCCCCGCTCTCCTGCTGCTCGTCCTCGGTCTGCTGCTCGGCCTGACCGCCTGCGGCTCGGCCAACGGCGGCACCGGTGCCGCCGCCGCGACCGGCTCGCGCACCCCGGACACGGTCGACCCGCTGCCCGGCGATCCGCCCGCGCCGCAGCTCCCGGCCACCGCGGCCTCCGCCGACGGCCGGACCGCCACCGTCACCAGCGCCGATCGGATCATCCCGCTCAACGGCAGCCTGGCCGAGATCGTCTTCAGCCTCGGCCTCGGCTCCAGGGTCGTCGCCCGGGACGTCTCCACCACCTTCGAGCAGGCCACCGCCCTCCCGGTGATCACCCAGGCCCACGACGTCTCCGCCGAGGGCGTGCTCTCCCTGCACCCGACCGTCGTCCTCGCCGACCGCTCCACCGGACCGGCCGAGGCGATCGCGCAGATCCGCGCGGCCGGCGTCCCGCTGCTCGTCCTGGACGACGCCAAGCGGCTGGAGGACGTCGGTCCGCGCATCGACGCCGTCGCCGTCGCCCTCGGGGTTCCGGACGCCGGACGGCAGCTCAAGGAGCGCACCGAGCAGCGGATCTCCGAGGCCCGGGCCGCCCTGCCGGCCGCCGGCGGGGACCACCCCAAGGTCGCCTTCCTCTACCTGCGCGGCAGCGCCTCGGTCTACCTGCTCGGTGGCCCCGCCTCCGGTGCCGGCTCGCTGATCGAGGCGGTCGGCGGCCGCGACGCCGGCACCGCCGCCGGGCTGAGCGGCGACTTCACCCCGCTCACCAGCGAGGCCCTGGTCAAGGCCGCCCCCGACGCGATCCTGGTGATGAGCAAGGGACTCGACTCCGTCGGCGGCGTCGACGGCCTGCTCAAGCTCCCCGGCGTCGCCCAGACCCCGGCCGGCCTCGACCGCCGGATCGTCTCGATCGACGACGGCCGGCTGCTCAGCTACGGCCCGCGCACCCCGCAGGTGATCCGCGAGATCGCCGAGCAGCTCCACCCGAAGGCCGCGAAGTGACCGCCGCCGCCACCGGGAAGGGCGTCCTGCGGGTCGGACGGCCCAGCCGCACCGCGCTGCTCACCGCCGGCCTCGCCGCCGCCCTGCTGCTCTTCGCCCTGCTCGCGGCCGGCATCGGCGCCTACCGCATCCCGCTCGGCGACATCCTCGCCTCCTTCGCCCACCGGCTCGGCCTCGGCGGCCACGCGCTCGACCGGGTCCCCGAGTCGGTGCTCTGGAACGTCCGGCTGCCCCGGGTCGTACTGGCCCTGCTGGTCGGCGGCTCGCTCGGCTGCGCCGGCGCGCTGATGCAGGGCGTGTTCGGCAACCCGCTCGCCGAACCGGCCGTCATCGGGGTCTCCTCCGGCGGCGCGGTCGGCGCGGTCGGCTGCATCGTGCTCGGCCTGGACGCGCTCGGCACCTGGACGGTGACCGCCGCCGCCTTCGCCACCGGCCTGCTGACGGTCTTCGCGGTGTACGCGATGTCCCGCTCGGGCGGGCGCACCGAGGTGGTCACGCTGATCCTCACCGGCGTCGCGGTGAACGCCTTCTGCGGCGCGCTGATCGGCCTGTTCCTGTTCACCGCCGACACCGCCGCGATCAGCCAGGTCACCTTCTGGCAGCTCGGCTCGCTCTCCCAGGCCACCTGGGGCAAGGTGCTCGCCGTGCTCCCGTTCGCGGTCGCCGGCCTCGCCCTCGCCCCCCGCTACGCCCGCTCGCTCGACCTCCTGGCGCTCGGCGAACGGCCCGCCCGGCACCTCGGCGTGGACGTCGAACGGATGCGGCTGGTGCTGATCACCGTGGTCGCCCTGCTCACCGCCGCCGCCGTCGCCGTCAGCGGCATCATCGGCTTCGTCGGCCTGGTCGTCCCGCACCTGCTGCGGATGGTCGCCGGGCCCGGCCACCGCTTCCTGCTGCCCGCCTCCGCGCTCGGCGGCGCGCTCGTCCTGGTCGCCGCCGACCTCGCCGCCCGCACCCTCGCCGAGCCGGCCGAACTGCCGCTCGGCGTGCTCACCGCACTGATCGGCAGCCCGTTCTTCTTCTGGCTGCTGCGCCGCACCAGGACCAAGCAGGGAGGCTGGGCATGAGGATCGGTTCGCTGCGCAACCGCCCCGAGATCCCCGAACGGCCCGCCCCGGGCACCGGACTGTTGACCGCCGAGGGCGTCCGGCTGAGCGTCGGCGGCCGCGAGCTGCTGGCCGGCGCGGACGTCCGGGTCGCGGCCGGGGAGGTGGTCGCCCTGCTCGGGCCGAACGGGGCGGGCAAGTCCACCCTGCTCTCCGTCCTGGCCGGCGACCTCGTGCCCACCGCCGGCGAGGTCCTGCTGGACGGCCGCCCCCTGGCCGGCTACCGGCCCGCCGACCTCGCCCGCCGCCGGGCGCTGCTGCCGCAGGCGGCCGAGCTGTCCTTCCCGTTCCCAGCCGGCGAGGTGGTCCGGATGGGCCGCGCCCCCTGGGCCGGCACGGCGGCCGCCGCCGAGGACGAGCGGGTGGTCGCCGAGTCGATGGCCGCGACCGAGTCCGCCGTCTTCGCCGGGCGCCCGTTCACCGCGCTCTCCGGCGGCGAACGGGCCCGGGTCGCGCTGGCCCGGGTGCTCGCCCAGCGGGCCGCGCTGCTGCTGCTCGACGAGCCCACCGCGGCGCTCGACCTGCGCCACCAGGAGCTGGTGCTGCGGCTCGCCCGGACCAGGGCCGCCGCCGGGGACGGCGTGGTCGTCGTCCTGCACGACCTGTCGCTGGCCGCCGCCTACGCGGACCGCGTGGTGCTGCTGACCGGCGGCGCGACGGTCGCCGACGGGCCGGTGGCCGAGGTGCTGCGGGCACCGCTGCTCAGCGAGGTGTACGGCCACCCCGTCGAGGTGCTGCCGCATCCGCGCACGGGCGTTCCGCTGGTACTGCCCGAGCGCGGCTGACGCGGCCGGCGGCCGGCCCGGGTGGCGGGGGCGGCCCGGCCCACGGGGGCGTGGGCGGGCCGGGTGCTCCCGGCAGCTCAGCCCTCGTCCTCCAGCCGGAAGCCGACCTTCATGCACACCTGGAAGTGCTCGACCCGCCCGTCGGCGAGGTGGCCCCGGACCTGCGAGACCTCGAACCAGTCGAGGTGGCGCAGCGTCCGGGAGGCCCGCTCGATGCCGTTGCGGATCGCGGCGTCGATGCTCTCGGTCGAGGACCCGACGATCTCGGTGACCCGGTACACGTGCTCGCTCATGACGGACTCCCTCAGCTGTGCGACGGCCCCCGGTCCACCGTGCACCGGGGGCCGGCCGGCCGCACTCCGGCGACCGCCGTACAGGGCGGGCCCGGACCGGGGCGTCCGGCGGGGGGGCGGGGGCGGGGGGCGCCCGCCCCCCCGCGGGGGGGGGGCGGAGGGGCGCCCGCGCCCCCCCCCCCGGGCCCCCCCCCCCCCCCACGCG
>NZ_JBHJRC010000381.1:0-7021 GCF_042261735.1 Kitasatospora sp. NPDC056327
CACCCACCCGCGCCGCGAACAACTCCACCACCGAACCACCCACCACCGCACCCGCAGTCGCGTTCCACCCCGCCAACCGCCCCCGATCCACCTCGGTGGTGAAGTCCAGCGCCCCCAGCGGGGTGTCCGGCCCGGCGTCCGCCAGGACGGTCAGCAGCCGGGCGAACTCCGCGGCGCGGGCTTCGAGTTCCTCCTCGCGGTACGCGTTCGGGTTGGCGTCCAGCTCGAAGCGCAGCCGGCGGCCCCCGTCCAGGTAGACGGAGAGGGTGAGGTCGTCCACCGGCCCGGCCGCGATGTTGACCGGCCGCGCCCGCGAACCGGCGAAGTCCAGTTCGTCGTCGAAGACCTTGATGTTGACCATCGGCCCGAAGGTGCCCCGGCCGCGGCCCCCGGGGCCCAGGTCGCGGGTGAGGTCCTCGCCCCGGTAGCGCTGGTGGCGGCGCAGCTCGCGCACGCCCGTCACCACCCGGCGGACCAGCGCGGACACCGGGTCGGCGGGGCCGGTCTCCAGGCGCAGCGGCAGGACGTTGACGGTCATCACCGGCACGGAGAGCGCGGCCGAGCCCATCCTGGTCATGGCGGGCAGCGAGAGCACGACGTCCCGGGAGCCGGTGAGCCGGTGGAGGTGGCCGGCGAAGGCGGCGATCACCACGTCGGCCCAGGTGCCCCGGCAGCGGGCGGCGAGGCCGAGCAGGGCCTCGCCCACCGCGTCGGGCAGGACGACGGAGCGGCGCAGGAACTCCGGCGCGGCGGGGTGCGCGGTGCCGGACAGCGGCTCCGCACCGGCCCGCCCCGCCATCCGGTCGGCCCAGTAGGCGCGGTCCAGGGCGAACTGGGGGCCGTCGCGGTACGCGGCCTCCTCCTCCAGGACGGGCGCCAGCGGACCGAACGGGCTCGCGGGGGCGGGGAGTCCGCGCACCAGCGCGGTGTAGAGCTCGGCGACCCGGCGGGTGAGCAGGGCGAAGGTGTAGGCGTCGGCCGCCAGGTGGTGGATGCGCTGGTACCAGAGCACCCGGTCGTCGGCGACGGTGTACAGGGCGAAGGCGAACAGTCCGCCGTCGGCCGGGTCGGCCGGGCGGTGCATGTCGGCCCGCATCAGGACCAGCGCGGCGGCGTCCGGGTCCGGCTCGCCGCGCAGGTCGGTGACGGTCAGGGAGGGCACCGGCCGGTCGTCGCCGACGGCGGGCTCCTGGTAGGGCACGCCGTCCTGCTCGCCGTAGACCATGCCGAGCGCCTCGGCCTCGGCCACCGTGCGGCGCAGCGCCGCCTCGAACGGTTCCCGTTCGACGCCGCCGCGGATCTCTACGTACTGGCCGACGTTGTAGACCGGGCTGTCGGGGTCGATCCGCTGGGCGTACCAGACGCCGGTCTGGGCGCTGGTCAGGGGCAGGCGGCGATGCGGGCGCACGTTCATGGTTCGGGTGCTCCAGGTTTCGAAGGAGGGGCGGGGCGGTCCGGCCCGGGGAACGGCCGGACCGCCCGGGCGTCACAGCGACTTGAGGACCTGCTCCAGCTGGTCGAGGATCTTGGAGGCCTCGGGGTAGCGGCTGGTGAAGAAGTCCGGCACCGGGTGCACCTGGTTGTTCTTCGCGGCCTTCAGGGCCTTCCAGTTGGTCTGCGCCAGCAGGTCCGCGGTCTCCGCGGACGGCTTGCCGCCCTCGCCGGTGCCGTCCACCAGGACGACGTCGGCGGGTTCCAGCTTGCCGATCTCCTCGAACGAGAGGTCGAACCAGGCGTCCTCGAACTTCACCCCGGGCAGCTCGGCGAAGCGGCCGCCCATGTCCTTGACCACCAGGCCGAGCCAGGAGGCGCCGTCGTAGACGGAGAACTTGCCGGCCTCACCGGAGTTGGCGATCGCCCAGGTGGTCTTCGCGAGCTTGTCCGCGTAGGCGGTCCTGATCCGCGCGGCCTTCTCCTCGTACTCCTTCTTGACCTTCTCCCCGCGCTCCTTCTGGCCGGCCACCTCGGTGATCTTCACGGACGTCGGCAGCAGCTCCGCGGGGTCGCCGATGCCGAAGGAGACGACGGGCGCGATCGGCTGGAGCTTGTCGATCCGGAACTCCACGCGCTTGGGCGCGGAGATGATGATCAGGTCGGGGTTGAGGCTCTGGATCTTCTCGAAGTTCAGCTCGTTGCCCTCGCCGACCACCGGGATCGACTTCACCTTCTCCTTCTGGGCGGACGACAGCGCGGCCTCGTCGACCGAGGTCATGCCGACGACCGGTATCTCGGCGTCGAGCAGCCACATGGCGGCGTAGGAGAGGCCGATGATCCGCTTGGGGGCGGCCGGGATGGTGACGTCGCCCGTGGGGGTGTTCACCACCCGGGTGGCCGCGCCGGAGGAGGCGCCGCCGGCCGTGGAGTCCCCGTCCGAGGTGGTGGAGCAGGCCGCGGCGGCGGTCAGGACGAGGGCCGCGAGGACGGTGGCGGCGATTCTGCGGAACCGGGCCACCGGGCCCTGGGCTCCGGCGGTGCTGGGGACGGTGCTCAACTTCTTGCCTTTCCTGGGGGTTTCGTGTTGCGGGTCGGCCTTGGAGGCCGGGGTCGGATGGTCGGGGGCGGACGGACGGCGGGCGGACCGGCGTCAGCCGGCCGCGGGGGCCCGCGGCGGCGCGGCGACCGGAGCGGGCCCGGTGCCGAGCGGGACGGAGGGCGTGCCGGGCCCACCGTCCGCACCGGTGCCGGTGCCGTCCGCGCCGGTGTCGTCCGCGTCGGCGTCGTCCTCCGCGGGGAGCGTGGCGCGCCGCAGACCGGGGACCGCGACGGCCACGACCACGGCCGTCACGGCGGTGAGCAGCCCGTTGAAGACGGCGGCGGCACCGGGGTTGAACCACCGCGCGATCAGGGCCACCTCGGCGTCGCCCGCGATGTCGCCGGTGGTCTGCTGGGACGTCAGGACGCCCGCCATGCGGCCGCGCAGCCGGTCCGGCGTGCTGTGGTGGACCAGGGCGTACTCAAGGATCCCGTAGACGGTGCCGGCCGCGCCGACGACCACCAGGGCGGCCAGCGCCGGCCCGACGCTCGGGCTGAGGCCGAAGCCCGCCACCGCGAGGCCCGACACCAGGACGGCGGCCAGCAGCACCTTGCCGGGCGCGGCGGTCCGGCCGATCCAGCCGCTGCCGACGGAGACCAGCACGGAGCCGACGGCCGGGGCGGTGTAGAGCAGACCGAGCATGACGTCGCCGCCGCCGAAACGGGTGTGCACCAGCTCGGGGAAGAGCACCACCGGCACGCCGAAGAACGCCGTCACGCCGCCGAGCAGGAGCAGACCGCCGACCACGCGCTCGCGCAGCGCGAACCGCAGGGCCGCCATCGGCGAGCCGCTCTCGTCGTGGCCGTCGCCCTCACCGTCACCGCCGTCCCCGCCGTCCGTGGAACGGGCAGGCGGCAGCGGGCGGAGCCTGGTCAGCAGCAGACTGGTGAGGGCCGTGGTGACGGCGGTGGCCGCGAAGGCGAAGCCCGCACCCCACGCGGCGATCAGCACGCCGCCGAGGAACGGTGCGAAGATCGAGCCCAGCTCGCCGGTGATCGCCATCAGTGCTCCCGCGGCCGGGAGTTGGTCACGCCGGACGAGGGTGGGCACGACCGCCATCAGCGTGGTGACGCTGACCCCGGAGGCCAGGCCGTCCCAGGCCACGCAGAGGTACACGGCCCAGAGCCGGGGCTCCGGCAGCATCGCGTTGACGGCGAGTGCGGCGAAGCCCAGGGCCGCGGCGCTCCGCGCGATGATGATCACCCGGCGGCGGTCCGACCGGTCGGCCAGCACCCCTCCCACCAGTGAGCCGACCAGCACGCTGACGCTCATCACCATGCTGACGGCGGCGACGTGGACGGTCGTCCCGGTGAGGCGGTACACCTGGGCGGCGAGCGCCACCGTCGCGATCCCGAGGCCGAACAGCGAGACCGTCCGGGCGATGAAGGCGGCGCGGAAGTCCCTGCCGGCACGCAGGGGTTCGATGTCGATGAGGAGGTCGCGCAGGCGCACTCGGGGCTCCGGGGTGATGGTGTGGCGGACGGGCGGGGGACGGGCCGGGGACGGCGGGGAGGCGGGCTCAGCCGCGCAGAAACTCCCACCAGGACCGGGCGGTGAGCCGCTCGGCGAGGTCCACGAAGGTCACCTCGACACCGCCCTCGCGCCAGCGCTGCACCAGCTGCATCACCCGCAGCGAGTCGAGGCCCTGGTAGGGGAGGTACTCGTCGAGGTCGACCTCGGCCGGCTCGACGTCCAGGACGTAGGCGATGTCCTGCCGTATCTCCTCCAGGGCCAGGTGCCTGGTCGGGGCGGGATCGGGCATGCTGCGCTTCCTCTCGTACCGGGGCCCGCCGTGGCGCTCCGGCCGCGCGGGTGGTCGTGCGCGGGCCGGCCGGCCGGCGGGGCCGGAGGTGCGGGACGGGGCGGACGGTCGCGGGCACGGCGGGGCGGGCCCGGTTCGGGGGCCGCCCGTCCTGGTCGCCCGTTCGTCCGGCCTGCTCAGGTTAGGTAAGGCTTACCTAACCTTGAGAGATCCTTGACTGTCAAGGCGGCCTCCGGGGCGCGCCACCGCAGGCCTGGAAGGACGTCAACTCCACGGCCCCCGGGCGGCCGTGGCGGGGCCGGGAGCGCGGCACGGCGGCGCGGCGGCGCGGCGGCGCGGCACACCGTCCGGCCGCGGGCCGACGGCGCGGCCCCGGGACACGGGACGCGGGACACAGGACGCGGGACACGGGCCGGCGCACGGCGAAGCGGCCGGCGCGCACCCGCGCGCACCGGCCGCCCGCGGTCGGCGCGGGTCCGGCGCAGTCGAACGCCGGACCCGCTCCCCCTCCCCGGACCGGACGTCCCGCCCGAAGGTGGGCCCAGCCGCCCGGTCCACCGGCGGACGTCCCCCTCAGGACATCCGCCGCCCCCCGGTCCGGAAACCTAGTCGCGCAGCTCCAGGGTGCAGCACTTCACACTGCCGCCCGCGTGGAGGAGTTCGCCGAGCTCGACGCCGATCGGCTCGAAGCCCCGCTCCCTGAGCTTGCGGTGCAGCCCGGTGGCGGCCTCCGGGAGGAGGACGTTCCGGCCGTCGCTGAGCGCGTTGAGGCCGAACGCGTCCGCGTCCTGCGCGTCGGCGAGGATCGCGTCCGGGAACAGCTCGCGCAGCACCGAGCGGCTTCCCTCGCTGAACGCCTCGGGGTAGTACATGATCTCGTCGTCGGTCAGGACGGCGAGCGCCGTGTCGAGGTGGTAGAAGCGCGGGTTCACCAGCGTCAGGCCGGTCACCGGGAGGCCGAAGTACTCCTGCGCCTCGGCGTGCGACCGCGGGTCCGTCCGGAAGCCGGTGCCGGCGAGTATCCGCCGCCCGACGACCAGGTAGTCGCCCTCCCCCTCGTTGATGTACTCGGGCCAGTGGGTGTCCGTGTAGCCGTTGCGCAGGAACCACGAGAGGTAGGCGGGACCCTCCGCCGTGCGTTCGGCGTGCCGGAACCGCGCCCCGAGGACCTTGCCGTCCACCACGGTGGCGCCGTTGGCCGCGAACACCATGTCGGGCAGGCCCTCCAGGGGGTCGATGACGTCGACCCGGTGCCCGAGCGAGACGTAGCGGTCCCGCAGCGCCTCCCACTGCGCGAGAGCGAGTCCGGCGTCCACCGGCTTGCCGGGGTCCATCCAGGGGTTGATCGAGTAGGTCACGTCGTAGTGGCGCGGGGCGCACATCAGGAAGCGGCGCGGCGTGGCGACCCGCGGCCTGCGCGGGTTCGCGGCGTGGGGCGAGCCGATGGTGTCCGTGACGGGCACGAGGTCCTCCGGTGGGACTGGTGGGGGAGCTGCCGGGCGGGGTCGCCGCCCGGACGGGGAGACGGGAGGAGCGGACCGGGTCGGTCGCCGCTCCCGGAGCGGGGAGTGCCGGTGAGGCTCGCGCGAGGGCGCGACGGGACCGTCCGCCGGCATGGCGGACGCCCCTGAACCCCCCTCAGATTAGGTTAGGCTAACCTTACCTGAAAGATCGCGCTCCTGGTCGGCCCCCGGACGTCCCGATCCCCGGGAGGCACCCCGCCCCCGGGCCGAACAGGCCCGCGCCGAGCCCCTGCTGACGCACCGACCAGTCCTGGAGGAGAAGTGAACGGCACCGGCGAGCGGCTGCTCACCGAGAAGGCGACCCTGCGCTACGGAGACCGGGCCATCGTCACCGATCTGACGGTGGCGGTGCCGGACGGCTCCTTCACCGTCGTCGTCGGCCCCAACGCCTGCGGGAAGTCCACCCTGCTGCGGGCCTTCGCACGGCTGCTCAAGCCCTCCGCCGGGCGCGTCCTGCTCGACGGCGAGCACATCGGCCGGCTGCCGGCCAAGGAGCTCGCCCGCCGCCTCGGCCTGCTCCCGCAGAGCTCCAGCGCGCCCGACGGCATCACGGTCGCCGACCTGGTCGCCCGCGGCCGGTACCCGCACCAGGGGCTGTTCCGCCAGTGGACCCGCGCCGACGACGAGATCGTGGCCTCGGCCATGGCCGCCACCGACGTCACCGGCCTCGCCCGCCGCTACGTCGACGAGCTCTCCGGCGGTCAGCGCCAGCGGGTCTGGCTGGCGATGGCCATCGCCCAGCAGACGCCCCTGCTGCTGCTCGACGAACCCACCACGTTCCTCGACATCGCCCACCAGGTCGAGGTGCTGGACCTCTGCGCCGACCTCCACCGCGAGCAGGGCCGGACGCTCGTGGCCGTGCTGCACGACCTCAACCAGGCGGCCCGCTACGCGACGCACCTGATCGTCATGCGCGACGGCGCGGTGGTGGCCGAGGGTCCGCCCGGCGACATCGTGACCGCCGAGCTGGTGGAGCGGGTCTTCGACCTGCCCTGCCAGATCATCGCCGACCCGCAGACCGGCACCCCGCTGGTGGTGCCGATGGCCCCGCGCGGCCGGCTCCCCGGCGCCCGCTAGGAGCAGTCCCCCGCGGACCACGCCGGACCACGCCGGACCACCCGACCACCCGACCACCGGGCCGCCGGGCCGCCGGGCCGCCGGGCCGCCGGGCCGCCGGGCCGCCGGGCCGCCGGGGAGGTACGC
>NZ_JBHJRC010000382.1:0-7012 GCF_042261735.1 Kitasatospora sp. NPDC056327
GTCCGGCGCCCCCTCGGGGTCAGGGCTCGTGGTGGCAGGAGCCCTCGGTTACTTCTTCTTGTCCTTGCCGCCGCCGAGCGGCAGCGCGGCCAGGCCGGCGATGATCACGAAGGCGGCGATCGGGGCCAGCACGTACAGACCGAGGGTCTCGGCGACGCTCAGGCCGCTACCCGGGTCGTCGCCGTCGTCCCGGGTGAGGGCCATGGCGGGCGACGACAGCAGCATCATCAGCGTGACCGTGGCGGTGACCGCGCCGGCTCGCAAAGCGTTCCTCTTGTCCACGGTGCCAACTTACCCGTCACTTACACCGTGCCGCTCGGCGGGGTCGGCCTTTCGGGACCGGCGCCGGACGGGCCCTGCGGCCCGGTCCCCACGGAGCGCAGCAGGTCCGCGAGGGTGCGGGCGGCCGGGGCGGCGGCCAGGGCGTCCAGGGTGACCGGCGCCCCCGATCCGTCCGCGACCGGCAGCCGCCAGTTCGGGTACTGGTCCCAGGTGCCCGGGAGGTTCTGCGGGCGCGGGTCGCCCACCACGTCCGGCAGCCAGACGCCCACCAGTCCGGCCGGGGTGGCGGCCAGGAACCGGTAGAGCGCGGTGGCCGACAGCGGTTCGTCCGCCGCCAGCAGGCCCAGCCGGACCAGTTCGGCCCGCCAGTCGGCGAGCTCGGCGGCGGCCTGCTCCTGCTCCTCGTCCAGCGGACGGGCCAGCAGGCCGAGCCGGTGGCGCAGCTCCACGTGCTCGCCGGAGAGCCGGGCCGCGGTGGACGGCAGGTCGTGGGTGGTCAGGGTGGCGAGGCTGCCCGCCCGCCACCGCTCCGGCGGGAGGATCGCGCCCCCGGCCGGCCAGTCCCGCTCGAACCAGAGCACCGAGGTGCCGAGCACGCCGCGCGCCGCCAGCTCCTCGCGCACCCCCGGTCCGACGGTGCCGAGGTCCTCGCCGACGACCGCGGTACCGGCCCGGTGCGCCTCCAGGGCGAGCGCGGCGAGCATCGCCTCGGCGTCGTAGCGGACGTACGCGCCCTCGGTCGGGGCGTGCCCGGCCGGCACCCACCAGAGCCGGAACAGGCCCATCACGTGGTCGATCCGCAGCGCGCCGGCGTGCCGGGCGGCGGAGCGGATCAGCTCGGCGAACGGCGCGTAGCCGGCGGCGGCCAGCGCGTCCGGGCGCCAGGGCGGCAGGCCCCAGTCCTGGCCGTGCGCGTTGAAGGCGTCCGGGGGCGCCCCGACCGAGATGCCGGCGGCGAGCACGTCCTGCAGCGCCCAGGCGTCGGCGCCGTCCGGATGCACGCCGACCGCGAGGTCGTGCACCAGGCCGACCGGCATGCCGGCGGTGCGGGCCGCCTGCTGGGCCCGGCCGAGCTGGCGGTCGACCTGCCAGGCGAGCCACCGGTGGAAGTCGACCCGGTCGGCGAGCTCCGCCGCCTCGTGCCGCACGTGCGGGGAGTCGGGGTGGCGCAGGCCCTTCGGCCAGCGGTGGTGGTCGGCGCCGTGGCGCTCGGCCAGGGCGTTCCAGATCGCGTGGCGCTCCAGCCAGACGCCCTCGCGGGCCCGGAAGGCGTCGAAGGCGGCCGTGCGGACGGCGCCGTGCCGGGCCGCGTACCGGCGGTACTCGGCGTGCAGGAGTTCCAGGGCGTGGCGCTTGAGGGCCCAGACCTCGTCGCGGTCGATCAGGCCGTCGTGCTCCAGCACCTCCGCGCGCAGCCGGGCGGCGCGGGCGAGCAGCGCCTCCGTCCCGGTGCGGCGCCGGCCGGTCAGGTAGGCGTACTCGGGGACCTCCTCGACCCGCAGGTGGACCGGGTCGGCGAAGCGGCGGGAGGAGGGGCGGTAGGGGGACGGGTCGGAGGGCACCGAGGGCAGGGCGGCGTGCAGCGGGTTGATCTGGAGGAAGCCGGCGCCGAGGGAGCCGGCCCAGCCGGCGAGGTCCGCGAGGTCGGCGAGGTCGCCCATGCCCCAGGAGCGGTCGGACAGGACGGAGTAGAGCTGGGCCAGGAAGCCCCAGCTGCGTCCGGGGAGGGCCGGCAGGCGTTCGGGGGCGATGAGCAGGTGCGCGGTGGCGGGGGTGCGGCCGGCGCACTCGGCCCGCAGGGTGTGCCGGCCGGGCGGCAGGTCGGCGGGCAGCCAGTGGGCGTGGCCGCGCGGCAGCTCCCAGGTCTCGCCCTCCTCCAGGACGACGGTGAGCCGGGCGCCGGCGGGGAGGTCGAGCGCGGTGCGGCGGCCGGCCCGGGCCACGACCGTCGGGGGCAGCAGCCGGGCGCTCCGCTCGGCCCGGTGGCGGGCCAGGGCGGCACGGGCGGCGTCGGGGGTGGCCGCGTCCACGCCGAGTGCGGCGAGGACGGCGACCAGGGTGCGCGTGCCCACCGGTGCTCCCCCCGGTCCGGAGCCCGGGTCCACCCCGTGGGCCCGGGCCAGCGCGACCAGCTCGGGCGGGGGCGGCGGCGCGTCCTGCGCCGGCACGTCCGGGCCGTCGGCTCCGTCAGGGTCGAGGTAAGCGGCCACGCGCGGCTCCTGCGATGTCTCGGCAACGCCCAGTCAGGACAGGCACAGTCCTACCCGGGTGACGGCCCGGCGACCCGGCGCGACACACGCGCCGGCCGGGGCGGGAGGACCGGTCGGCGCACCGGCGGGCCCACCGGCGGGCGCTCCGGAGCGCGCGGACGGGGGCCGACGGGGCCGGCCTCCGGTGCGGGACCACCCGGGAGAGGTTGCTCAAGGGAGTCTTAAGCGAGGGGTAAATCGGACAAAATCGGCATAGCCGTCGACGGCGTTGACACCGACTTGGGTACCTGGTGGGCTTTGGCGCGATGTGGTTCCGGCCTGGCTAGGAGGCTCCTGTGCAAGCCCGAGTGTCCGAGGCGGCCGGGCGGCGGCTCCGTCAGCAGCTGGAGCAGAGCCCGTCACTGCGCGAGGTGCTCCAGCACCCCGCCGCCCTCGCGGCGCGCCGGGCCACCGCGCGGACCTGCCGTCAGCTCGCACCCCGGACCGCCGACCGGCTGATCGCCGACCTCAAGGGCACCTCGCCGCTGCTCCCCTCCGTCCGGGCCGAGCGTGCGCAGGCCGCCCGGCCCGGGGCGCCGAGCCGGCACACCCTCCGGGTGGCGGCCACCCTGTCGGCGGCGGCCGTGGTCGGCGGCCTGCTGGTGAGCGGGCCGGCCGCGTACGCCCAGGGTCCCGGGCACTCCCCCGGGCCGGACGTGGTGAGCAGCGCCCCGCAGACCCCGCTCGGCAGCGTGACCGACCCCCAGGTCTTCCCCCGCCCGCAGGAGCAGCGGGTGACCGGCAGGCCGGTCACCGTGCCGAGCGCCGTCACCCTGATCACCGCGCCGAAGGCGGACCACGGCGCGGTCGACACCGTGCACGAGGTCCTCGGCATCGCCGGGGCGACCGCCGTGGACCCGCTGCCGGAGCCCGCCGCGCCGGTCGCCGGCTCGCTGGTGGTGTACGTCGGCGGCCCCGCCGAGGGCGCGTCCGGTCCGACCGACCGGGTGCTGCGGGAGCTCGCCGCCGCGGCCGGCGGACCGGACGGCGTGGCGCCCACCACCGCCGGGATGCCGGCCGGCGGCTACGTGCTGGCGGCCGGTCAGCTGCCGGTGGCCGGCGGCGGCAGCTACGGCGCGGTGGTGCTGGCCGGCGCCGACGCGGCGGGCACCTTCTACGCGGCGCAGTCGCTGCGCCAGCTGCTGGCGGCCGTGCCGGCCGGGCAGGGCCAGGCGCCGGGCGCGACCGGCCTCGGCCTGCCCGGGATCACCCTGCGCGACTGGCCCTCGGGCGCGCCGGTGCGCGGCACCGCCGAGGCGTTCTACGGCACCCCGTGGACCCAGCAGCAGCGGCTGGACCAGCTGGACTTCCTGGGCCGTTCCAAGCAGAACCTCTACCTCTACGCGCCGGGCGACGACCCGTACCGGCTGGCCCGCTGGCGGGACGCCTACCCGCAGGCCCGGGCCGACGACCTGCGGGCGCTGGCCGCCCGCGCCGGGCGCAACCACGTCACGCTCGGCTACGCGATCGACCCCGGCCAGTCGTTCTGCTACAGCTCGGGCAAGGACGCGGACGCGCTGGTCGCCAAGCTCGACGGGCTGCGCAGGCTCGGCTTCTCGGCCTTCCAGCTGCAGTTCCTGGACGTCTCCTACGACGAGTGGCACTGCTCCGACGACCGGGCCAGGTACGGCACCGGACCGGCCGCCGCCGCCAAGGCGCAGGCCGAGCTGGCCGGCAAGGTCCAGGACCGGCTGATCGCGCGGAACCCGGGGCTGGCGCCGCTGTCGGTCGTCCCCACCGAGTACCACCAGCAGGGACCCACCCCGTACCGGACGGCGCTGGCCGCCGCGCTGCCCGGGGGCGTGCAGATGTCCTGGTCCGGGGTCGGCGTCATCCCGGAGCGGATCACCGGTTCCCAGGTCGGCGACACCGCGGGCCTGTACGGGCACCCGCTGGTCACCATGGACAACTACCCGGTCAACGACGCCACCCCGGACCGGCTGTTCCTCGGTGCCTACACCGGCCGCGACAGCGAGGTGGCGACCCGCTCGGCCGTCATGCTGACCGGTGCGATGCAGCAGCCGGTCGCCTCCCGGATCGCGCTCGCCACGGCCGGCGACTTCGCCTGGAACCCGGCCGGCTACAAGCCGGAGGACTCCTGGCGGGCGGCGCTGCGCTCGCTGGCCGGGCCGACCGGCGCGAGCGCGACGCCGACCGGGGAGACCCTGGCGGCGGTCACCGCGCTGGCCGGCAACAGCGTGTCCTCGCCGCTGGCGAAGCAGGAGTCCGGCTACCTGCTGCCGCTGCTGGAGCGGTTCTGGGCGACCGCCGAACCCACCGCGGGCACCGCGCCCGACCCGGCCCGGCTGACCGAGGCCGCCGCCCCGCTGCGGGAGGCGTTCACCGCGATGGCCGGTGCCCAGCACACCCTGGCCGCCGCCCCGGCCACCGCGCCGCTGGCCGCCGAGGCCGCGCCCTGGCTGGCGCCGCTGCGCGACTACGGCCTCGCCGGGAAGGCCGCCGTGGACATGCTGGTGGCCCAGCGCGGCGGGGACGGCGCCGCCGCCTGGAGGGCCCGGGTGGAGCTGAACAAGCTGCGCGAGCAGCTCGGCCAGAGCCCGGCGACGGTCGGCGCGGGGGTGCTCGGCCCGTTCCTGGAGCGGGCGCTGCAGGCCGCCGACACCTGGGCCGGGGTGCAGGGCGGCGGCATCACCCCGACCACCACCCTGGGCACCGCGCACGACCACCTGCCGGCGCTGATGGCCGACGGCGTCGCCGACACCTTCTACTGGAGCTCGGCGCCGCCGCAGCCGGGCGACTCGGTCGGGCTCGACCTCGGCAGCGGGCGCCCGGTCGGCAGCGTCACCGTGCTGATGGGTTCCTGGGGCAGCGGCCCGGACGGCCAGAACGCCCTCGACGACTACATCCGCGACGGCGTCCTGGAGTACACGACCGGCGAGGGCGGCTGGCGCAGGCTCGCCCCGGTGAAGAACCAGAAGTCGGTCTCCGCGCAGCTGCCCGCCGGGACGGTCGTCCGGGCGGTCCGGCTGCGGGCCACGGCCGCGCAGAGGACCGCGGTCGCGGTGCGCGAGTTCTCGGTGACCGCGCCGGACGAGCTGCCGGCCAGCGTCTCCGGCGGCCCGGCCGCGCTGCCGGGCTCCTCGGCCACCGACGTCCTGGACGGCAACCCGGACACCGCCTACCGGGCGGCCACCGCGCCGACCGCGCAGGACGAGCCGCTGACCGTCGAGCTCGGGGCCGCCCGGCCGCTGGACCGGCTCACCGTCCTCACCGACCCGGGCGTGCGGGCGTCGGCCACCGCCTCGGTGCGGCACCCGGACGGCAGCTGGACGGAGATCGGCACCGTGCAGCCGGGCTGGAACGAGCTGTCGGCCGGCGGCCTGCCCGCCGACGCGTTCCGGCTGGCCTGGAAGCCGGGCGGGGAACCGCCCGTGGTCAACCAGGTGATCCCCTGGTACGGGGACGCCCCGGCGGCCCGGCTGAGCCTGGCCGACACCTCGGTGGACGCGGTGATCGGGGAGACCACCCCGGCGCAGGCCCGGGTGACCGTGGAGGCCGGACGGCCGGAGGGCGTCACCGGGGAGCTGCGCACCGAGGTGCCGGCCGTCGCCAAGGGGCTGACCGTGGCCCCGGTCACCGGGGTGAGCGTGCCGCGCGGCGGCAGGGTCGGCGCGCCGCTGATGGTCACCGCCGGACCGGAGACGCCGTCCGGGACGTACCAGGTGCCCGTGGTGTTCGTGGCCGGGCAGACCACCGTCCGTCAGGTGCTCCAGGTGCACGTGGTGCCGGCGACCGGCGGGCCGGACCTGGCGATCACCGCGGACGCCACCTCCTCCGGCGACGAGAACGCGCACTTCCCCGCCTCGGCGGTGGCCGACCAGGACCCGAAGAGCCGCTGGTCCTCGCCCGCGGCCGACGACGCCTGGGTGCAGCTGGAGCTGCCGAAGGCGACCCACCTGGGCTCGGCGGTGCTGCGCTGGCAGGCCGCGTACGCCGCCGCGTACAAGATCCAGACCTCGGCGGACGGCCGCTCCTGGACCACGGTCGCGACGGTGGAGAACGGCAGGGGGGGCAACGAGGAGGTGCGCTTCGACGCGCCGGACGCGAAGTTCCTGCGGGTGCAGGGCGTGGCCCGGGCCACCAAGTACGGCTACTCGCTCTGGGGCGTCGAGCTGTACGCCGTGGCCTCCGCGGCCGGGCCGGCGGCGCCGCCGGTCACCGCGCCGGTCACGCCCCCGGTCGCCCCGCCGGTGACGCCGCCGCCCGCGGGCGGCGGGCAGCCGGGCGGCCAGAGCGGCGGTCCCGGCGGCGGAGCGGCGACCACGCCGCCGGCCGTGCCGTCGCCCACCGGCACCCCGGCCGTGCCGTCGCCGGCCCCGACGGGCACGCCGAGGCCGTAGCCGGCCGCCGGCGGGGCCGCCCGCCCCCCCCAGAGGGGGGGGGGGGGGGGCCCAGGGGGGTTCCTTCGGGGGCGGGGCGGCGCGGTTCTGGGGAGCGGTGGGGGAGCGGAGGGCGGACGC
>NZ_JBHJRC010000383.1:0-6988 GCF_042261735.1 Kitasatospora sp. NPDC056327
GTCGTGGTCAGCGCGACGGCCAGCAGCATGGGGCGCAGCCGGCGGCTGACGGCCCGGATGCCGCCGTGGGCCGCGCCCGCCCGTGGGCCCGGAACCCGCCCGCGTCGGTGCGCGCCGTACCCGCGCTGGCCCGATGAGGGGACACCGCCGAGGCGTTCCCGCAGGCCGGCGGCCCGTTCGCATAGCCTGTCGCCCTGCCGTCGGCCGGACGGCCACGGGGCGAGGACAGGGGTGCAGGGTGGCTTCCTCGGGTACGGACGGCGCCGGTGGCGGGACGGCCGCCCCCGGACCGGTCGGCAGGACCGCCCCGGGTCCGCGCGAGCGGCTGCGCGCCTGGCTGCTGGAGGGCCTGGCCGACATGGCCAAGCAGCACCCCGGCCCGCACGCCCAGCCGCCCGCCGAACGCGGCCGCCCCTGGTGGCGGGTGATGTGCCTGACCGGCCTCGACTACTTCTCCACCCTCGGCTACCAGCCCGGCATCGCCGCCCTCGCGGCCGGTCTGCTCTCCCCGGTGGCGACGGTCGTGCTGGTCGTGGTCACCCTCTGCGGCGCGCTGCCCGTCTACCGGCGGGTGGCGCGGGAGAGCCCGCACGGCGAGGGGTCGATCGCGATGCTGGAGCGCCTGCTGTCCTTCTGGCAGGGGAAGCTCTTCGTCCTCGCCCTGCTCGGCTTCGCCGCCACCGACTTCATGATCACCATCACTCTGTCCGCCGCCGACGCCACGGCCCACCTGGTCGAGAACCCGCACCTGCACGACGCGCTGACCGGTCGGCAGGTTCCCGTCACCCTGGCCCTCGTCGCCCTGCTCGGCGCCGTCTTCCTCAAGGGCTTCAGCGAGGCGATCGGGGTGGCCGTCGTCCTGGTCGCGGTCTACCTGACGCTCAACGTGGTGGTGGTGGCGGACGGGCTCGTGCACGTGTTCAGCGCGCCGCAGGTGATCACGGACTGGTCGCACGCGCTGACCGCCGAGCACGGCAACGTGGTCGCCATGGTCGGCGTCGCCCTGGTGACCTTCCCCAAACTGGCCCTCGGCCTCTCCGGCTTCGAGACCGGCGTCGCCGTGATGCCGCACATCGAGGGCGACCCGGACGACACCGAGGAGCGGCCCACCGGCCGGATCCGCGGCGCCCGCAAGCTCCTCACCACCGCCGCGCTGATCATGAGCGTCTTCCTGATCGCCACCAGCCTCGTCACCACCCTGCTGATCCCCGCGGCGGCCTTCCAGCCGGGCGGCGCGGCGAACGGACGCGCCCTCGCCTACCTGGCCCACGAGAACCTGGGCGCCGCCTTCGGCACCGTCTACGACCTCTCCACCATCGCCATCCTCTGGTTCGCCGGCGCCTCCGCGATGGCGGGACTGCTCAACCTGTTGCCGCGCTACCTGCCCCGCTACGGCATGGCCCCGCACTGGGCGAAGGCGGTGCGGCCGATGGTCGTCGTGCTCACCCTGATCGCCTTCCTGGTCACCTGGATCTTCGACGCGAGCGTGGACGCCCAGGGCGGGGCCTACGCCACCGGCGTCCTGGTGCTGATCAGCTCCGCCGCGATCGCCGTCACCATCGCCGCCCGCGCCGCCCGCCAGCGCGGGTGGACCGCCGCCTTCGCGGCCATCGCCGCCGTCTTCCTCTACACCACCGCCCTCAACATCGCCGAACGGCCCGACGGCGTGAAGATCGGCGCCTGCTTCATCGCGGGCATCATGCTCGTCTCCTTCCTCTCCCGGCTCAAGCGCGCATTCGAACTCCGGGTCACCGACATCGTGTTCGACGAGGCGGCCGAGCGCTTCGTGCGGGACTACACCCACCGGCCGCTTCGGCTGATCGCCATCGAGCCGAAGCACCGCGACCTCGCGGAGTACCAGGCGAAGAAGCGGCAGATCCGCGCCGACAACGACATCCCCACCGAGGACGACCTGGTCTTCGTCGAGGTGACGGTCCGTGACCCGTCGGAGTTCGAGGCGGTGCTCACCGTGCACGGCGAGGTGCGGCACGACCGCTACCGGGTGCTCACCCTGGAGAGCTCCGGCGTCCCCAACGCGCTCGCCGCCCTGCTCCTGACCGTGCGCGACCGCACCGGGCAGCAGCCGCACATCTACTTCGAGTGGACGGAGGGCAATCCGTTCGCGCAGTTCCTGCGGTTCTTCCTGTTCGGACAGGGCGAGGTGGCCCCGGTCACCCGCGAGGTGCTGCGCGAGGCCGAGCCCGACCGCTCCCGGCGGCCCCGGGTCCACGTCGGCTGAGGGGTTGTGCCGACGGCTTGTCAGGTGCCCGGCATGACGGCCCGTGGCGGACCCGCGGCGTACCGGCCGGCCGGTACGGCTTCCCGGTCCGGTAGCCGGGCACGGTGGTGCGCCGGTGGGTCGCCGTGCACAGGAAGTCGGCGGGGCCGACTTTTCGCGCGCCGGTGCCCGTTCGCGACCGGGCGGCCGTGAGGTCGTGGGGCCACCGGGTGCGCCGGTGGGTCGCTGTCCGCAGGAAGCCGGCCCCGCCGACTTCCTGCGCGCCGACGGCCGGTGCGCGTGTCAGTTCGCGGTGAGTACGGCCTCGTCGTACGTGGCGACCGTGGTGAAGCCGAGGCGTCGGTAGAGGGCCACGGCGGTCGGGTGGTCGGCGCGGACGTTCAGACCGACGTGGTCGGTGCCGTCCGCCAGCAGCGTGCAGAGGCGTGCCGTGCAGGCCGTCGCGAGGCCGCGTCCCCGGGCTCCCGGACGGGTGGTGACGTTCCCGAGCACCGCCACCCGCCGCCCGGGGGAGTGCACGTGCACACCCGCCGTCGCGACCAGCCGTCCCGCGCCGTCCCGCACGCCCACGTACGGGCCCGTGGTCAGCATCCGTTCGTCGAACCAGTTGTCCGGGTACCCGGCGGCGAACAGTTCGCGCAGGTCCGCGAGGTCCGCCGGGCCGAGCGGCAGGACCGGGCCGAACCCGTTCGCCGCCGCTGCCGGGCCGGGAGCCGGGGCGAGGGCCGCGCGGTCGGTGAGCGCCATCCGCAGCATCGCCGTCCGGTGCTCGACGCGGTACTCCGGGGCCAGGGCCGCCACCCCGCCGTCGGTGAGATGGGCGAGCAGCCGGCGGGGCAGCACCGGCCGCATCGCGCGCAGCAGTCCGGCGAGCGCCCCGGCGTCCCCGGGGCGGGCGAGGCCGAGCAGGGTGGGTACCTCGCCGACCGAGTACAGCAGCGCCACCGGCCCGTCCGCCGAGATGGTGTACCAGGCGGTGTGCGACCAGAACGGCTCGTCCAGGTCGCCGAGTTCGAACAGGTGCAGCTCGGGGTCCCGGCCGAACCGGCGGGCGAGCGCGGTCCGGTCGTGCAGGCTGGTCAGCGGGGCGGAGGGTGCGGGCATCCGCCGAGCCTACGCCCGCTCGCGCGTCGCCCCGGACGCCGGGGCCGCGCGGGTCGCCGGGGCCGCGCGGGTCGCCGGGGCCGCCCCGGCCGCCGGGCCGAGCAGGGTCCGCAGCCGTCCGGGCGGCAGGCCGGCCGTGCGGTGCACCACCCGGGTCAGGTGCGCCTGGTCGCTGAAGCCCAACTCCTGCGCCAGCAGGGCGAGCCGCGTCTCGCCCTCGGTCAGCCGCTCCAGGGCGAGGGTGACCCGCAGCCGGTTGCGGTACGCAGCGATGCCCTCGCCGGTCGCGGCCCGGAAGATCCGGCTGAGGTGGTACGGCGAGCAGCCCGCCGCCTGCCCGAGCCGCTCCAGGCCGAGCCCGGGATCGGCCGCGAGGGCCGCCCTCGCGGCTTCCACCAGTCGGTGCCGGGCGGCGTCCCGGACCGGCCGGCCGCTGGTCACCCTGGCCGGGGCCAGCGCCGACAGCACCTCGCCCGCCAACGCCAGTGCCCGCTCGGCGAGTTCGAAGGAGTCCGCGCCGTCCCGAGCCCGGGCGGTCAGCAGCCGGTGCGCCACCGCCATCCGCGGCGTGGTGAACACCAGCCCCTGCGGCACCTCCGGGTCGCCGCCCAGCAACTCCGCCGTCCGCGGCTCGGAGAGCACCAGCTCGGTGTAGCGGTCACCGCCGCACGGATGGTCGAACTGCTGCTCCGCGCCGATCCGTTCGACGTACACGCAGGCCGGGTCCAGCACCTGCTCGACGCCGTCGATCCGGCCCCGGAACATCCCGCGCCGCACCATCACCAACCCGAACACCGGCGCCGGCCGCACCTCCGTCCACCCGCGCGGCGGGTCCTGGCAGCTCACGTCGGCGACGTACAGATCGTCCCCGCTCAGCAGGCACTCACGCTCCACCGCCATGCCCGCACCCTACTCGCGCCCCGGCGCGCTGTCGCCGCTCCTGCCCGCCCGCCGCTCCTGCCCGTCGTCCGCGCTGCCGTCGTCCGCGACCGTGCGTCAGTCGGAAGCGTCGGCCGGAAGCCCCGGCCGGGGCGCTCAGCCGCTGGTGCGGAGGATCCGGAAGCGCCCGGGCTCCGCCGGGTCCCGGTCGGCGATCTGGACCGGTGGCCAGGTCCACTGGTGGACGTGGGTGCCCGGTGCACGGGTGAACCGGATCGGCCCGCGGGTGCCCTCGACGGTGACGTGCGGCCAGGCGGCGGCGATCCGCTCCCGCTCCGTGCCGTGCGAACGCAGGACCTCGGCCAGGACGGTGACCGTGTCGTGGCCCTCGAAGGCGACGAAGGAGGGCTCGCTGCCGAGCCGCGCGCGCAGGTCCGCCGCCACGCGGGTGCCCAGCGGGCCGAGGCGTTCGGGGAGGTAGCGCAGGAACGGGACCGCGGCGCCGTCCTCGCCCAGCAGCGCGTGCCATCCGGCGAACTCCGGCTGTCCGGCCGGGGCGCCGAGCAGGAGCCCGGTGAGGCGCGGATCGCGGCGGACGGCCCGGACGACCGGCACCACCGGATCCGGGTGACCGGCCAGCAGCAGGAGCGCCGTCGCCCCGTCGGCGGCGAGCGCGTCGCACACGTCGGCGGGCGCGAGCGTGCGCAGGTCGAGCTCGGTGACGCCGCCGCCGTGCGGGGCGAGGCGGTCCCGCAGGAGGCGGGCCCCGGTGGCCCAGTAGACGCTCGGTTCGGTGGCCACGGCGATCCGCCGGTGGCCCGCGTCCAGCAGGAAGTCCGCGTAGAGCCGCCAGCCGTGGGACTGCGCCGGGGCGAGGCGCGCGACCCCGTCCGCCGGCCCGTCGGTCAGCGCGTTGAGCACCGCCGAGGAGCAGAGGAACGGCAGGCCGAGCGCCTCGGCCCGGTTGGCGGCGGCCCGGGCGACGACGCTGTGGTACTCGCCGGCCAGTGCCACCGCGCCGAGAGCGGCCAGTTCGTCGACGGCCGCCGTGGCCCGCCGCGGATCGGCGGCGGTGTCCCGCACCAGCAGTTCGAGCGGCCGGCCGTCGATGCCGCCGGCGGCATCGACCTCGTGGGCGGCCAGTTCGAGACCGGTGAGCAGGTGGCGGCCCGCCTCGGCCCAGCCGGGCCGGCTGAGCGGGACGAGGACGCCGAGCCGGACGGCGTCCGTGCTCCCGGGCCTCAAGTTCAATGCCGGCTGCGGTGGTTGCGTGCTCATGCGGTGTCCCTCCCGGGGCGGGGCGGTGGGTGCCGGCCCGGACCGCAGGGGTCCGGGCCCGTGATCGTGCCGCACATTGCAACCACGGCCGGAGCCGGTGGGCAACCCGTTTTCCGGGCCCCGGGACCGGGCGCGAGCGGTTGCGGCTTGCGCCCGCCCGGGTGAATCGCGCAAGAAACGACAAGCCGCGGGGGTGGACGCGGAGGGAAGGTGGAGGCGGGGCCGGCGCCCCGTACGGGGGTCGGGGCGCCGGCCGGGCCCGTCGGGCCGCCCCGTGCCCTCCGCCTCCGTGAACCGTCCCGCTGTCGTCCAAGCCCCGCCCAGGTCGGAGGAGTTCCGGTGAATGACGATCCTGCTGCTGCTGCCGCTGCCCGTTCCGCCGTGGCCGCCCGCCGCCGCGTACTGCGTGGTGCCCTCGCGGTCGCGGGCGCCGCCGCGCTCCACCCGCTCGCCGCTGTCGCGGGCGCCGGGGTCGCCGCAGCGGCCCCGGCCCCGGCCTCCGGCACCTCCGTCATCGCGGTGCGCCGGTTCGGCCGGTACGAGGTGCTGGCGCTGCTCGACGCCCACGGCCCGTTCCCCGGGACCGGGCAGGCCGCCTTCCCGGAGGCCACGGACGCCGACTGGGCCCGGGCCCGCCGCCTGGACCCGGCGGCCTTCGGACCCGGCGACACCTGGGAGCCGGACTTCCGCTGCTACGCCGTGCGCCGCCCCGGTGGCCGGGTGACCCTGGTGGACACCGGCATCGGCCCGGTCGGCAGCCCCGCCTCCGGCTGGGCGCCCGTCCCCGGCCGGCTGCCCGCCGTACTGGCGCGGGCGGGGATCGTCCCGGGGGACGTCGAGGCGGTGGTGCTGACCCATCTGCACGAGGACCACTACGGCTGGTCGGTCACCCCGGAGGGGGTGCCGGTGTTCCCCGAGGCCCGCTACCTCGTCCAGCACGCCGAGGTCGCGGCCCTCGGGCCCACCCGGACGGCGCGCACCTACGTCGTCGAACCGCTGCTGCGCGCCGGCCGGTTGCACGAGGTCGACGGCCGCACCCCGCTCGCCGGCCCGGCCGGCCCCGGGAGCGCGGTCACCCTGCTGCCGACCCCCGGACACACGCCGGGCCACCAGTCGGTGCTGGTGACGGGCGGCGGCGGGCGCCTGTTGATCACCGGCGACGTCCTGGTGCACGCCGTCCAACTGGTCGCACCCGGCGTGCGCTACCTCTACGAGGCCGACCCCGCGACCGCCCGCCGCAGCCGCGAACACCTCCTCGCCGAGGCCCGCCGCACCGGCACCGTCCTCGCCACCGCACACCTGAACCGCCCCTTCATCCACCCCTGGGCCGTCGACGTACTGACGCACTGACACCCCCCGGCAGGCCTCCACCGCCCCTCCGGCCGGAGCCCACCCGGAGTGGTCGGCCCCTGCCCGGCGCCGGGCGTCCTTCCGGATCGGACCGTCACCCCGGGCCGCGCGCGGGAAGTCGGCCCGCCCGACTTCCCG
>NZ_JBHJRC010000384.1:0-6941 GCF_042261735.1 Kitasatospora sp. NPDC056327
TCGGGCCGCTGCTGCTGCCGGTGCGGCAGCAGCAGCGGCTTCGCCGGACCGGTCGCGTTCCGGCGCGACGCGCCACGTGATCATCGACGGCCACCGCGCACCGGCCGCCACCGCACGCGCCGGCCGGTCAGCGGCGGCGGAGCGCCGGGTCGAGGAGGGCGGGCGGGGTGTCGTGCTTCTCGTGCGGGGCGAGGTCGGTGCCCGGGGCGACGACCGCGTCGATCGCGTCCAGGACGTCGGCGGGGAGGACGGTGTCCGCGGCGGCGAGCTGGGAGCCCAGATGTTCGAGGGTGCGCGGGCCGATGATCGCACTGGTGACGGCGGGGTGGGCGGTCACGAAGCCCAGGGCGAGCTGGATCAGCGTCAGACCGGCCCCGTCGGCGATCCTCGCGAGGGCCTCGACGGCGTCCAGGCGGGCCCGGTTGTGCGGGAGCGAGGTGTCGAAGCGCTCCGGCATGAGGGCCGCGCGGTTGGTGGTGATCTCCCGGCCCGCGCGGACCGCGCCCGACAGCCAGCCCGAGGCGAGCGGGCTCCAGACCAGCACACCGAGCCCGTACTCCTCGGCGACCGGCAGGACGTGGGACTCGGCGCCGCGCTGGAGGACCGAGTAGCCGGGCTGCTCGGTGACGTAGCGGCCGAGGCGGTGCTCGCGGGCGGTCCACTGGGCCTGGACGATGCGGTAGGCGGGGAAGGTGGAGGAGCCGAAGTGGCGGATCTTCCCGGCGCGGCGCAGGTCGGTCAGGACGGCGAGGGTCTCCTCGTCGGAGGTCGCCGGGTCCCAGCGGTGGAGCTGGTAGAGGTCGATGTGGTCGACGCCGAGGCGCCGCAGGCTGTCGTCGAGCGCGGTGACCAGCCAGCGGCGCGAGCCGCCGCCGCGGTTGCGCCCGCCGCCCATCGGCAGACCGGCCTTGGTGGCGAGCACGAGGTCGTCGCGACGGCCGGCGATGGCCTTGCCGAGGAGTTCCTCGGACTCGCCGCCGCCGTAGACGTCGGCGGTGTCGACGAGGTTGACGCCGGCTTCGAGGGCGGCGTCGACGACGGCGGTGACGTCGTCCTGGGTGGTGCGGCCGAGGCGGCCGAAGTTCATCGCGCCGAGCGCGAGGGTGCTGACCTGGACACCGGTTCGGCCGAGGGTGCGGTACTGCATGGCGGTGGGCCTCCGTGGGTGTGGCGTCGGGCGTGCGGCGGTGCGGCGGTGCGGGGGCGCAGGGGCGCGGACGTGCGGGGGTGCGGACGTGCGGGGGTGCGGAGAGGGGCGCCCGCCCGGGTCTGGCATCATGGCGACCAAGCGGAACCCTGTTCCGCTTTCGACGATACGGAACACGGTTCCGCTTTGGCAAGCGGTCGACGGCCGGTGACGGCGAGGGGATCACCCATGGGAGCAGGACGATGAGCGGCGGGCCGGAACCGGCCGCGTCCCGGCGCAAGGACGCCCGGCGCAACCAGGAGGCGCTGCTCGACGCGGCGGCGGCCGCATTCGTGGCGGCCGGCGTCGAGGCACCGGTGCGCGACATCGCGGCGCGGGCCGGGGTCGGGGTCGGGACCATCTACCGGCACTTCCCGACCCGGGCGGACCTCATCATCGCCGTCTACCGGCACCAGGTGGACGCCTGCGCCGGGGCCGGCCCGGAACTGCTGGCCGACGCGGCGAGCCCGCACGCCGCACTGGAGCAGTGGATCGGGCTGTTCGTCGACTTCCTGGTCACCAAACACGGGCTCGCCGCCGTGCTGCGCTCCGGCGACCCCGGCTTCGAGGCGCTGCACGCGTACTTCCTGGACCGGCTGCTGCCGGTGTGCGGCACCCTGCTCGACGCCGCTGCCGCCGCCGGGGAGCTCCGGCCGGACGCCGCGGACCTTGGGGCGTACGCGCTGATGCGCGGCGTCGGGAACCTGTGCATCGGTGCGGACGCCGATCCGGGGTACGACGCGCGGCGGCTGGCCGCCCTGCTCGTCGCGGGGCTGCGGGCGGCGGACTGACGGCGGCGAGCGGGGGCGGCGGGCGCGCGGGGCGGGCTGACGAGGGACGGGCGGACGAGAGGCGGGCGGGGCCCGGGCGATCGGCGCCCGGGCCGCCCCGGGCTCACTCCCCCGGAACCCCGGGAAGACCGGGGACGAACCCGTCGAGGGCACACCGGCAGGGGCACTCGCGCACCGCCGGCAGCGCCTCCAGCGCCTCGAACAGGACGGCGCGCAGCCGGTCGACGTTTCGGCCGAACACCTCCAGCACCTCCGCGTGGGTGACGCCCTCGCCGCTCTCCACTCCCGCGTCCAGATCGGTGACCAGGTTCAAGGAGGTGTAGCAGAGGGCGAGTTCACGGGCCAGCACGGCCTCGGGGTGGCCCGTCATGCCGACCGTCGACCAGCCGCTCGCCGTGAACCAGCGCGACTCGGCACGGGTGGAGAAGCGCGGCCCCTCGATCACCACCAGCGTGCCGCCGTCCACCGGCTCCCACGCCGACTCGCGCGCCGCGTCCAGCACGGCCGCGCGCCCCGCCGGACAGTACGGGTCGGCCATCGGCGCGTGCACCACGCCCGGCACCGAGCCGTCGGGCAGCGGCACGCCGTCGTAGAAGGTCTGCGCCCGGGCGGCGGTGCGGTCGACGAACTGGTCCGGCACCAGCAGCGTCCCCGGCCCGAACTCCGCCCGCAGCCCGCCCACCGCGCACGGCCCGAGCACCTGGCGCACCCCGAGCGAGTGCAGCGCCCAGAGGTTCGCGCGGTAGTTGATCCGGTGCGGCGGGATCGCGTGCTCCCGCCCGTGCCGCGGCAGGAACGCCACCCGCCGGCCGCCGACCTCCCCCACGAACACCGAGTCGCTCGGCGGCCCGTACGGCGTGTCCACCGCCACCTCGGTGACGTCGTCCAGCAGCGCGTACAGCCCCGACCCGCCGATCACCCCGAGCTCCGCCCGCACCGCCGGGCCCTGGCCGGTGCCGTGGCCGGTTCCGGCCCGATCGTCAGTCATGTCGCCCACCCTTCGCCGAGGATCCAGGGACCACCAGCCTAGGGGCGCCCGCCGGGGGGCCGGCGCGGACGGCGGATCCCGCCAGGGGTCCGCCATGTCCGCATCGCACCGTTCGACCACGGTTCCACCGAATGGTGGGGGCCGACCCTGACAGTTCGTCCGGAATCCATACCCGGATGATCATCCGTCAACCCTCCCCGCCCGTTTTGCCGGGAACGATGCGTATTCGAACCACAGAAACGATCAAGCCAGTGCGTACACATTCGGACAATAAAAACTGAGAGCGGAACTTTCGTCCGTACACAACTAGGCTCCTCGCGGTGTCGGGACAACTGTCCCGGCATAAAGGGGCCCTGACGGGCCCGGGGGAATACGTGAGGGGTTATGACCTACACGACAAATCGGACGGGATCGCCGCAGGGCCGGCGGATCCGCAGGAAACTCTCCGCACTGATCGCACTCACCCTGGCCGCCACCATGGCCGGCACGGCGGTCGCCCAGGCGCTGCCGTCCGACGCCACTCCGGCGACGCTGCCGGCGGACTTCCGGGCGAAGGTCGTCGAGGCCTGGGAGCTTGGTGGGGTCTCCACCAAGGACGCCGCCGCCAAGGCACTGGTCGGCTCGGACGCGGACCTCACCAAGTTCCTCGGAGAGACGCTCGCCCGGGTCACCGCCGAGGACGAGCGCTTCGCCGTCCTGAAGATGCTCAGCGACACCGGCGTCGGCGTTCGTGACGCCGCCGTCAGGGCGCTGAACGGCACCGACGCCGACATCCACGCGTTCGTCACGTCGGGCTGGCAGAACCCGATGAACGACGACCGCCGGGCCGCCGTCTTCTACGTGCTGAACAACAGCGAGGCGGGCGTCAGGACGGCCGCCGCCAAGGCGCTGAACGACGGCACCCAGAAGGCGCTGGAGGACTTCCTGACCACCGGTCAGGCCAAGGCGCAGGAGGAGGACGACAGGTTCGCCGTCTTCGCCGCGCTCAACCAGAACCCCGGGGCCGAGTACGCCAGGCAGGCCCAGCGGGCGCTCGCCGGGTCGGCCCAGGACGTCCGCGCGTTCCTGGAGAGCGGCCAGTACCTGGCCCGCACCCGGGACCAGGAGACGCTCTCGATCACCCAGCTCGCCCAGGCGGCCAAGGAGGCCGGCCAGCGCGCCAAGACCGAGACCGAGAACGCCAAGCAGGCCGGCGCCCGTGCCGAGGAGGCCGCGGCCAACGCGAAGAAGGCCGCACAGACCGCGGCGGCCGAGGCCGCCGCCGCCAAGGACGACGTCGACAAGGCCGGTGCCGCGGCCACCCGCGCCGCGCAGGCCGCCGAGGGCGCGGCCGCGGCCGCGGAGACCGCGATCTCCGCCTCGAACGCGGCCGTCGCCGCCGCGCGCACGGCCGCCACGGCCGCGCAGTCGGCCGCCTCCGCCGCCGCCGCCGCGCAGCAGGCCGCGTCCAAGGCCTACAAGGCCGCCGCGTCCGCGGCGGGCAACCGGGCCGAGGCCGGTGCCGCCAGCGCCGCGGCCCAGCAGGCCCGCGACGCCGCCCGGGGCGCCCGGGACGCCGCTTCCGCCGCCTCCGCCGCGGCGACCGCCGGCGCCGAGGCCGGACGCTCCGGCTCCGCCGCCGCCCGTGCCGCGCGCGACGCCGCCTCCGCCGCCGAGGCCAGCGCCCAGGCGAGCAGCTCGGCCGGCTCCGCCAGCGCCCAGGCGGGCCGGGCCCGGGACGCCGCCAACAAGGCGCGCTCCGCGGCCGACCAGGCCACCGCGGCCTCCGGCCGGGCCGAGACCCTGGCCAACGCGGCCGCCGCGGCCGCCGCCGAGGCGAACCGGAAGGCGACCAGCGCCGCCGACCACGCGGACAAGGCCGCGGCCGCGGCCGAGCAGGCCGCCGCCCACGCCGGCGAGTCGCAGAACTGGGCCAACGAGGCGACCGCCCACGCGAACGCCGCGATCGAGGCCGCGAGCGCCGCGAGCGCCGCCGTCACCGACGCCCAGAACATCGAGCAGCTGGCCCGTCAGGCCGAGGCCGCCAAGCTGGAGGCCGACAAGCAGCAGGGCATCAAGGAGGCCGCCGCCCTCGCCAAGGCCGAGGCCGCGGACCTGGCCAAGCTGACCAGTGACCAGACCTCGGCCGCCGCGCTCGACACGGCCACCAAGGACCTGGTGCAGAAGGCCGCCGCTCCGGGCACCGCCACCAAGACGGCGGCGGACTTCGGCCGCAAGGCGGCCGTCAACCTGCTCGGCGCGGCCGGCTACTGGACCCGCGACGGCGCCCGCGCCGCGCTGGCCGACAACGACGAGGGCGTGGTGGCCTGGGCGAAGCAGGAGTACCAGGACAGCCTCCGGCTGGACGACCGCGACAAGGTCGCCTACATGTCGACCATCGGCACCTCCGTGCTCGCGGCGGCCGCCCAGCGGACCCTCGAAAGCACGGACCCGGCCGCCGTCCCGAACTTCCTGTCCGGCGGAGCGCTGAACGTCCAGGCCGACGACCTCCGGTACACCGTCTTCACGATGCTCAACGAGGGCGGGACCGCGGTCAAGCGGGACGGCGCCGCCGCACTGAACAACGGCAGCCCCAAGGCGATGTCGGACTTCGTCCAGACCGGCTACCAGCGCGCCACGGCCGAGGACGACCGGGTGACCATCTTCAGCCTCCTCGGCCAGGGCGGTCCCAACCTCAGGGCCGCGGCCGAGGTCGCGCTCGCGGGTCCGGCCTGGATGCAGCACGACTTCGTGACGACGGTCCGGCACAAGGCCGCCGTGCTCGACTCGGACACCGACACCCACGTGTCCTCGGTCCTCGCGCTGATCGCCAACGCGGCGAAGGACGCGGTCACGGCCACCGAGAACGCCCAGCTGGCGTTCCAGGTCGCGGCCAACGCCCGCAACGCCGCGCAGGAGGCCGCCGAGTGGGCGGACAAGGCCAACACCTCGGCCCAGCAGGCCAAGGGCTACGCGGACGACGCCAAGGCCAAGGCCGCCGCGGCGGACGCCTCGTCGAACGCCGCCGCCGCCTCGGCCCAGCAGGCCAAGTCCGCCGCCGCGACCGCGCAGAAGGCGAACCGCCAGGCCAACTACTCGCTCAACCAGGCGGTCGCCTCCGCCGACAAGGCAACCGCCTCGGCGGAGAGCGCGCGCTCGTCGGCCGCCAGTGCGGCGGCTTCGGCCACGGCCGCCGGCAAGAGCGCCTCGGAGGCCTCCGCGGCCGCCCGGGAGGCGCGCAGCATCGCGGCGACCAAGCGGGCCCAGGAGCAGGCCGCGGCCGCCGCCGCGGCGGCGCAGGCGGCCCGGGCCGCCGAGGCCGCGAACGTCAGCCCGTCCAACACCCCCGCCAACGACAAGGTCAACGAGACCGCGGCCGCCACCCCGACCGGGGGCAGCGGCGGGAACGGCGGCACGGGCGGAAACGGAGGCACGGGCGGGAACGGCGGCACGGGCGGTGGTGACGGCAAGGAGGGCATCCGCAACTTCGCCACCGAGGCGGGGCACTACAGCACCATCTGGGCGATGGCCGCGGTCGGTTCGCTCGTGCTTCCGCCGCCGCTCGGCGAGATCGCGTTCGGCGTCTTCGGAGCGTTCTCCCTCGGCGCCGGTCTGCTCAGCGCCGGCGGGTTCCTGCTGTCCGACGGCTGGAACAGCAAGGCCTTCCTCGACTCGGCGACCAGCGCCGCCGTCGGCTGGGTCGGCGGCCCCTTCGGAAAGGCCTTCGGCAAGGTCGCGGCACCGATCGTGAAGACCGGTGTGAAGGGTGTCAAGGCGGTCGGCAAGAAGATCATCGAGGGTGGGGCCAACGCGGCTTCCGGCATCATCGGTATGTTCACCTGGTGATCCTCTGAGCCGTCCGGCGGTTCAGGCCGCCGGGCGGCGGTGAATCAATCGGAACAGGACCGTGGGGCCGCGTGCGGCGCGGCCCCCCCGGGGGCGAGGGGGGGGCAAGTAACCAAAACACAACACCACCACCAACACGGGGCGGGTCGCG
>NZ_JBHJRC010000385.1:0-6904 GCF_042261735.1 Kitasatospora sp. NPDC056327
CCCCCGTCGGCGCCGCGATCTGGACCGGCGGCGCGCTGCGCCCCATGCCCAAGGGCCACGTGATGGGCGTGCCCGGCACCGCCGCCGCCCCGCTCAGCGCTCCTTCAGGATCGAGGCCAGCAGGTCGATGGTGCGCTCGGGCGTGAGGCTGTCCACGCAGAGCCGCTCCATGACCTGGATGTACGCGTCGACGTCGTCGCGCTTGTCGAGGTAGAGCGCGCTGGTCAGCTGCTCCAGGTAGACCACGTCGGCGAGGTCCTGCTCCGGGAAGCGCAGGATCGTGAACGCACCGGACTCGCCCGCGTGCGCGCCGAACCTGAACGGCATGACCTGGATGACGACGTTGGCCTGCTCCGCGGCGTCGATCAGGTACTGGACCTGGCCGCGCATCACCTGCGGTCCGCCGACCGGCCGGCGCAGTGCCGCCTCGTCGATCACCGCCCAGAGCCGCGGACTGTCGCCCTCGGTGACCAGCTTCTGGCGGCGCATGCGCAGGCTGACCCGGCGCTCGACCTCCTCCTCGCTGATCACCGGCCGACTCTGGCCGAAAACCGCCCGTGCGTACTCCTCGGACTGGAGCAGGCCGGGCACGAACTGGACCTCGTAGGTGCGGATGAGGGCAGCGGCCTCCTCCAGGCCGACATAGGTCTGGAACCACCCCGGCAGTACGTCGTTGAAGCTGTGCCACCAGCCCGACTTGTTCGCCTCCCGGACCAGGCCGAGCAACGCCTCGCGTTCGAGGCCGTCGTCCACGCCGTAGAGGCTGAGCAGGTCGGCGACGTCACGTTCCTTGAAGCTGACCCGGCCGAGTTCCATGCGGCTGATCTTGGACTCGGAGGCGCGAATCGCGTAGCCCGCGTCCTCGCGGGTGATGCCGCGCGTCTCGCGGAGCCGGCGCAGCTGGGAGCCGAGGAGGATCCGGCGGACCATCGAGCCGCCGCCCGGCTGAACTGTGGTCATGCGGTCCTAACCTCCACCTAGGGCAAACAGCGCACAGTCTGCCATCAGATGAGCGCTCACGGTGCCGATACTGACGGATGTTCCTATCAGTTCTGCACTCCGCACACCAGGATGCACGTGCATCCGGCGCTTGCATATGCCATTTGAACGACTGCACGTGAATCGACTCTTGCATCTGCAGTGAGCGCAGAGCACGATGGTGCACGTGCACCTGCACATCCCTGGCAATCCCGCGGGCTCCGCGTCGACCCCACGCGCGACTCCGTGCACCGGCCCGGCAGCGCCCCCGCGCCTCCGGGCCACGTGCGCGCGCGCCTGGTCGAGGGGCGGCCGCGCGGCCGAGCGAGTCGGAGGTGACCGGCATGACCCCGGCGGGTCCAGCCGTGTCCGCCCCCTTATGGGAGGAGCTCTTCATGAGCACCGGAACGGCTTTGGCAGTCGACCCCCATGTGGTCACCTGTACGCTCGCTCCCCGCTATGAAGCCGTAAGAACCGCGCGCGACTTCGCCAGGACCGCCCTGCAGCGCTGGGGACTGGGCGAGCTCTTCGACGACGTCGCGCTGGTGGCCTCGGAGCTGGTGACCAACGCGCTGCGGCACGCCATCGGCGCGTGCCCCACCGCGGCGGACGACTACGACTTTCCCATGCACCCGGCGGCCGAGGGCCGGCTGCCGATCCGAATAAGCCTCGTTCACCGTGCGCCCCAGGTGGTCTGCGCGGTGAGCGATCCCAGCAGCACCGGCCCGGTGGCCCGGGAGGCGGACTTCGTGGCGGAGTCCGGCCGGGGCCTGCACCTGGTCGACTCGTTCAGCCGCTCCTGGGGATGGCACCCACTGGGCGGCGGCAAGGTCGTCTGGGCGCTGTTCGAGGCGGAGGAGGCACAGCGGACGGCACCCGTCCCGGTCCCCGTCGCCGAGTTCGGCGGACGGCACCGGCGCTCGGCCTGACCCCGGCCGCGGCGGGACACCCCTCCGGGACCCACCGCACCGCGGAACACCGGCCGGCACCGGACCGAACGGCACTTCGACGCATCAGCACCCCGGACATGGCGACCGGCGGCCCTCGGGCAGCGGGCACCGGCAGCCACCCGGCGGTGCGCCCCTCCGATCCGCGTGCGGCGGCTCGGCACGGCGGCGGACGGCGGAGGCCTCCTGGAGCGGCGACGGCGGCACCGGCGTCCGGACGGACCCGGACCCCCGGCGCTCCGGCCCGGGAGTCAGGACACCCGGAGCGGACGGTCCGGGGGCGAACGGTCCGGCGGAACGGCCCCGGACACGAATAAAGGCCGTCGTGGTGTCAGCACCCACGACGGCCCCCCGATGGTGAAGCCGGCGACCGGTCAGACCGCCAGGTGGTCGAACTCCCCGTCCTTGGCCCCCAGGAGCAGTGCGGCGATCTCGGCGCGCGTGTAGATGAGCGCCGGACCGTCCGGGAACCGCGAGTTGCGCATCGCCACGTCGCCTCCCGGAAGGGCGGCGAACTCGACGCAGTTCCCCTGCGAATTGCTGTGCAGGCTCTTCTGCCAGACCACGCCCTCAAGGTCGGTGGCGGCCATCCCGTTGTACGTGTCGAACGGGTCGTAAGTGTTGTGCGTGTCGTGCATAGAAATCTCCCGAAGAGCTCCGGAGTGGGTCGTTCAGCTCGGCGCCCCCGGCCACGGCCGAACGGCCGGGCCGGCCCCGTACCGGCCCGGCACACCGCCTCACTTGACGTGATGATAGCTCCAGTGCACGTGCATCAGCACGGGACGTTGCAGGTGCACGGCCTTTTCGACACCGAACCGGAACTCTTCACAAGGCACCCACCTGACGGTACGTAAGCGGACATAGCAGACTGAATCGGCAAGCCGTCGCTAACCGCCCGTAGGCGACCACCCGCCGATTGTTGATCTTCGAACGCCGGGAGTCGCACTCCCGTGACCCTCCGTCAGACCGTCCGCGCGCTGTGAGACATCTCACGCGCCACCCCGGCAACGCAAGACCCCTTCCGGCGCATCCCCATCACTGCCGGGCGAACTGCCGACCGGGCGTCTGGTATGTCCGCTTTTGCGGGCTGCCGCCCCGCTCGGCACGGCAGCCGACTGCAGGCCGGGCGGGGCGATGTCCTACGATCTCCGCCATGAGCACCGCAGCCATCCCGGGCGCGCCACTGCCCGTCCGCACTCCAGGCTCCCGTGCGCGGGGGCGCCACCGCCGTCCCGAGCGCCCCGAGATCCCGGCCGGTTCCCCGGCCCTGCTGCTCGCCGTCCCCGCGGCCGCCGGGCCGGAATCCCGCTCCGTGGTCGAGGAACTGCTGTCCATCGTCCGCAGCGAGCAGAACGGCGTGCGGACCGCAGCCGGATACCTGCCCTCCGGCGACGCCGACGGCGGGAACCACGGCGAGCGCACCGTCGCCGAACTGCTGGCCGAGGCCGCCGAGGCGGGCCTGCCCGCGCCGGTCGTGGTGCCGCTGGTGCCCGGGCCGCACGACTTCCTCCCCGCCCTGCACGAGCTCGCCGCCGAGTACGGCGCGCCCGTCACCGACGCGCTGGGCCCGCACCCGCTGCTCGCCGAGGGCGTCCACGTCCGCCTCTCCGAGGCCGGACTGGCCCGCGCCGACCGGGCCCGGCTGTTCGCCATCGCGACCGCCGCCGACGGCGTGGTGCTCACCACCGCCGGCGGTAAGGCCGCGGCCGACGCCGCCGGCATCACCGGCATGCTGCTGGCCGCCCGGCTCGCCGTGCCGGTCGTCCCCGCCGCGCTGGACGTGCCCGGCTCGGTCGCCGACGCCGTCGCCCACCTCAAGGAGATGGGTGCCCAGAACCCGGCGTTGGCCCCGCTGGTGATCGGCCCCGAGGCGGACGCGGAGCTGCTCGCCGCGGCCGCCGAGGAGTCGGGCTGCCCGTCGGCCGCACCGCTGGGCGCCTACCAGGCGGTCGGCCAGCTGGTCGCCTCCACCTATCTGGCCGCGCTGCCGGCCTTCGACCCCGCCGACGCCGGGGAGACCGACGCCGAGGAGAGCGGCTCCCGGGCCGGCGGGCGGCACGCCGCCCAGTAACGGCACCTGCCAGGACCGCGCGGGATACCGCGCGAAGGGGCCCGGAACGGACGCACCGTTCCGGGCCCTTTCGGCGTCCGGCGACCCGAGCCGGCGGGCGACGGTGCTCCGGCCGGCCGGGCGGGGTGCCCACCGCGGCGCCCACCGCCGGGCGCCTCCGCCGCCACCGCGATGACGCCCCCTCCGCTGACGCCCCGGTAGCGGGCGCGGACCCGGGCGGGCCCGCGCCGGAGCGGGGTGACGGAGGTTCCGCTGACGGGCCGGATGGTGACGGGACCGCAGACGCCGACGGAGCCGCCGTTCCCTGCGGGCGAGCCGGGCGGGCCGAGCGGATGCTCCGCCCGCCCCCGGGGCGGTGGTACCGGGTGTCGCCGGGGTCGCCCTCCGGGACTCACCGGAGAACCCGGGCCGCGCGCACGACTGATCCGCCCGCCGCCGGTCGCCGCGCAGCCGGCGCCCGAGGCGAACTGGTGAGGCGCTTCAGGACATCTGATGAGCATTGAAGATATTTCGGGCGAGATGTCCGTTCTGATCCGATTTACCACCCAATGACCTCAACTCGACCCGTTGGCCCGGCGATCGCTTGGCCGCCCGCCCACCGGCGCCCGCCGGCGGGCGAGCCTCCCCCGGTGCGACCGGGCCGCCCCGACGCCCCGCCCGCACCCTGAGGCACAGGCAGGTGCGGTGCCCGCGAAGGACGTTGCCGAAAGCCGGGCATTTCTGATCATGAAGGACGACCAATCGACCCGCGAGCCGTAAACCGTGACGAGCGTCACACATGTTTGCGGTTTGAAGCCGCCTCTGCTTAACGTGCTCCCCGTTCGTGGCCACACGGACCCAGCTCGTTCGCAACGCCGAGTCCTGCCGTCGGGCGTGCTGGAAGTGCAATGCACCACGGCAGGAGCGGGGGAACCACAGGTAGTTCGCCCAGGACCGGTCCTCGGACCGGCCCGGGGCTAGGGGTGAAGCCGCGTCCACAGCGCGGCCGGGCAACTCCGGCCCGAATCCGACAGCTCACCTCGCAGGCGTGGGAGAGGACCGCGTCTTCATGCTGCCCACCAACGGCACCCGTCTGTCCGGCCGTACCCGCCGCGCGATCGCCGCCCTCGGCGTCGCGGGCATCGGCCTCACCGTTCCCTGCCTGACCACCGGCACCGCCTCCGCCGCGACCGTCGCCACCTGGGACAAGGTCGCCCAGTGCGAGAGCGGCGGCAACTGGAGCATCAACACCGGCAACGGCTTCTACGGCGGTCTCCAGTTCACCGGCTCCACCTGGGCCGGCTTCGGCGGCACCGCGTTCGCCGCGCGCGCCGACCTCGCCACCAAGGACCAGCAGATCGCGGTCGCCGAGAAGGTCCTGGCCGTCCAGGGCCCCGGCGCCTGGCCGGTCTGCTCGGTCAAGGCCGGCCTGACCAAGGGTGGCACCCCGGCCGCCGTGGACACCTCGACCGCCGCCGAGCCGGCCCCCGCCCAGACCCCGGCGCCTGCCGCCAAGCCCGCTGAGAAGCCCGCCGCCAAGCCCGCCGAGAAGCCGCAGGCCCAGGCCCAGGCGCCTGCCGCGGCCGACGCCGCCACCGGGGGCCAGGACCGGCAGCAGCACCGTCAGCAGGCCGGTTCCCGGGCCGCCGCGGACTACACCGTGGCCGCCGGCGACTGGCTGTCCGGCATCGCCGACCGGAACAAGGTCCAGGGCGGCTGGGAGCGGCTGTACGAGCTCAACCGGGCCACCCTCACCGAGGGCCCGCACACCATCTACCCCGGCCAGCGCCTCGACCTGGGCGACCGCGCCCAGGGCCAGGGCTTCGACTGGTTCAACCGTGCCCGGGGCGGCGCGCAGGACACGGACCGGACCCCGGCCACCGAGTCCGCGGCCAAGCCGGCCACGAAGCCGGCCACGAAGCCCGCCGCCCAGGCCGAGACCCCGGCGCCGGCGCCGACCGCCACCGGCGGCATGGCCGCCGCCGTCTCCTTCGCCCAGTCGAAGGTCGGCCAGGCCTACGTCTACGGCGGCACCGGCAACGGCGGCTGGGACTGCTCCGGCCTCACCCAGGCCGCGCTGCGCGCCGCGGGCGTCTCCGTCCCGCGCGTCGCCGCCGACCAGGCCGCCGCGTCCACCCACGTGTCGCTGGACGCCCTCAAGGTCGGCGACCTGCTGTTCTGGTCCAACAACGGCAAGGACTCCGGCGTCTACCACGTCGCGCTCTACATCGGCGACGGCAAGTACGTCGAGGCCGCCAACCCGAGCTCGGGCGTGCGCCTGCAGACCGTCGCCAACTGGGCGCCGGACTTCGCCGGCCGGGTCTGATCCGGGAACGCCCGGTGCCCCGGGGAGCGTGCGACCGCTCACCGGGGCACCGGCACGCCCGGCCCCGCCCCGGTGGCCGGACCGCCCCCGGGGCCCGGCCGCCGCACGGTCATGGTCAAAGCGGGCCGCAGCGGGCATGCTGCTGCTCTGCACCCGAGGAGGAGTCACCATGGCCCAGGTCACCGTCTCGCTCGACGCCAACCTCGCGATCGACGCGATGATGCTGTCCGGCACCAAGAGCCCGCAGGACGCCGTCGAACTGATCCTCCGCGACTACCTGGAGCGGGGCCGGCGCACCGAGACCCGCACCGGTGACGCCGCCGACGGCCAGCAGGGCCATCGAGACGCAGCCGTAGAAGGGGGCGACGGAAGGGTCGAGCAGGTGGGCGCGGGCCTGGTCGCGGTGGTGGAGCCAGTGCCCGGCGCGGGCGGTGAGCAGGACGGCGAGGGCGGCGGCGGACAGCGCCCAGACGAGCTGGCAGGCCACGCGTTGGCCGGGGAGCTGGTACGGGAGGGTCGCGCCGGCGTTGGCGAGGATCGCCGTACCCATGACGCAGGCGTACCAGTTGGGGCCGAGATGCCGCAGCGCGGGGGCCTTGTGGG
>NZ_JBHJRC010000386.1:0-6855 GCF_042261735.1 Kitasatospora sp. NPDC056327
CCCCGGTGGCAGCGGGGGGCGGGCCCGCCACGGCCCTTCGCGTCACCGCACGGCCGGACCGGGTCCGGGAGCGGGGCCGGACCGGCGGGGGCACCGTCAGGGGACGGTGGCGGCCAGCTCGGTGCGGACGGCGTCCAGGACGGGCGCGGGGTTGTCGGCGGGGAAGAAGTGCCCGCCGCGCACGGTGTGCAGGGCGAAGGAGCCGGTGGTGTGCAGGCGCCAGGCCTCGCACCCGGCGGCGGGGGCGCGGTCGTCCTCGGTGCCGGTCAGGGCGACGACACGGCAGTCCAGCGGCCGGCCGGGGCGGTAGCGGTAGCTCTCGGCGAGCCGGAACTCGGCCCGCAGGGAGTGCTCGGCGACGTCCCGCAGCTCGGGGTGGGCGGTCAGCTCGCGGGGCGTGCCGCCGAGGGCCCGGACCTCGGCCCAGAACTCGGCGGCGGGCAGGTCCGCCAGCCGCCGGCCCGGGGACGGCAGGTGCGGGGCCACGTGGCCCGAGGCGAACAGCACGACGGGACCGCGGGCGCCGGCGCCCTGCAGCGCGCGGGCGGTCTCGAAGGCGAGGAGGGCGCCCAGACTGTGGCCGAGGAACGCGAACGGCCGCTGTTCGGTGAGCAGCCCGCGCGCGCAGGCGGCGGCGAGCTCGTCCACCGACGCGCCCGCCCCGCCCCCGGCCACCGGGGCGGGGGCGGGTGCCGGTGCGGCGGGCCGGGCGCGGCGGGTGACGACCCGGACCCGGACCGGGTCCAGGTCCGCCGCCCAGTCGCGGTAGGGGGTGGCGGCGCCACCCGCGTGCGGGAAACAGAGGAGCAGCATGACGGGACACTCCAGGGGAGACGGTGACCGGGCCGCCCCCGCGGGCCCGCGGGCCTGCGGGGCGCCGGGCACGGGTGGCGGCGGTCAGTCGTCGACCAGACGGGCGAAGGCGGGGACGACCAGGGCCTGGGTGACGACGGTCAGGCCGACCAGGACGGCGAGGGCCCTGAACAGCGCCTCGGCCGTGGTGGTGCCCTCGGCCGGCCCGGTCATCAGGGCCCGGATGCCCTCGATGACGTAGGTGAAGGGGTTCCAGGTGGTGAGCGCGGCCAGCCAGTCCTGGAGCAGGTACGGGGGCGCGGCGGCGGGGCTGGCGAACAGCAGGAGCACCGAGAGCGGCGCCATGGCCAGCGGGGCCTGGGAGTTGCGGGTGCGCAGGGCCACCAGGTAGAAGAAGCCGCCGTAGGCGACCGACCACAGCGAGCAGAGCGCGATGAGCACGAGGACGCCCAGCGGGCCGGAGTCGATCCGGGCCCCGAGCAGGACGCTGACGGCCAGTACGACCAGGCCGGCGGGGACGACGCGCAGGGCGTCGAAGAGCAGGCGGGACAGCAGCAGGGCGCTGGGGCGCACGGGCTGCAGGCGCAGGCGGTCCAGGAATCCGCTCTGCGCGTCGAGGACGAGGGCGGTGGCGGAGTACCCGGAGCCCATCATGCCGGTGAACAGGAGCAGGCCGGGGGCCATGTAGGCGGCGTACGGCGTGACGGGGAAACCGGGGATGAAGGCCATCCGCTCGTAGCTGGACGCGACGAGGGTGATCAGGAAGAGCGGGAACAGGACCGGGAAGACGAACGCGATGACGGGGCTGCGCAGGCCCTCCCGGAGGTTGCGGACCAGCAGGGTGAGGGTCTGGTCGAAGGTCGCGGGCACGGCGCTCACCGGTCGTTCCGGCCGGTGCCGACCGTGCGGGCGAGGGCCGCGGCGGAGACGTTGCGCCCGTCGGTGGTGCGGTGTTCCAGGCTTTCGCCGGTCAGACGCACGAAGACCTCCTCGATGGTCGGGTCGGTGACGGTGACCGCGTCGAGCGGCACCCCCAGGGCGTTCAGACGGGCGAGCAGGCCGGGCAGCACCTCGCCGACGGCGGGCAGGTTGACGGTCAGCAGGTCGCCGACCGTCCGGCAGGCGCCGGCGCCCAGGGCCTCGGTGACGGCCCGCCGGGCGGTGTCGCCGGCCGGCAGGGTGAGGACCTTGCCCCCGATGCCCTTCTTCAGGCCCTGGGGGGTGTCGATGACCGCGACCGCGCCGTGGTCGAGGATCGCGATGCGGTCGCAGAGCTCGTCGGCCTCGTCGAGGTACTGGGTGGTGAGGAAGACGGTGCCGCCGTCCTCGCGGTAGGAGCGCACGAACGCCCAGAGCGCACGCCGGCTCTGCGGGTCGAGCCCGGTGGTGGGCTCGTCCAGGAAGAGCAGTTCGGGGCGGTGCAGCAGCGCGAGGGTGGCGTCCAGACGTCGCCGCATGCCGACGGTGTAGGTGGCGACCAGGCGGTCGGCGACGTCGGTGAGACCGAAGCCGGTGAGCAGCTCGTCGGTGCGGGCGCGGCGTTCGGCGGCGGGCATGCGGCGCAGCGAGGCGATGAGGTGCAGGTGCTCGCGGCCGCTCATCAGGGGGTCGAGCGAGGCCTGCTGGAGCGAGAGGCCGATGCGGTCACGGATCCGCGCGCGGTCGCGGGCGAGGTCGAGTCCCAGGACGCTGGCGTGTCCCGAGGTCGCGCGGGTGAGGGTGGACAGGATGCGGACGGTGGTGGTCTTCCCCGCGCCGTTGCGGCCGAGGAAGCCGAACACCTCGCCCTGGACGACCTCGAAGTCGACCCGGTCCACGGCGACGGTGCCGTCGTCGAACGCCTTGTGGAGGCCCTGGGCCTCGATGATGGGCATGCCGTTCAGGGTCGGCCGCCGCCGGGGGCGTGAACAGCGCTGTTTCGGAGCGTCGTTCGTGCCTGGCGCGACTGCCCGTTCGGGGTGGCCGTTGGGGCGCGTCGAGCGTGTGGTGGCACGGAGGTGCCGCCTGCTCCTGTCCGGGGCGGCGGCGCGGCGGGTACAACGGGGCGATACCGGACCGGACGGAAGAGGGGCACTGGTCGTGAACGTCTTTCCCAGCTCGGCGTGGCTGAGTTCCTACGTCGGCCTCATCAACGCCTCCGAGGAGTTCGAGGAGGCCGCGATGACGTTCCAGGCGCGCATCGCGTTCGTCTTCGAGGCGGAGCAGGACGCCGGCGTGCCGGCGGACATCTGGTGCAGTACCGAATTCGGCGAGGGCAAGTGCCGCTTCGCCGCGTACGACGTGGGCAAGGAGGGCGCGGGGGATCCCACGTTCGTGATCCGGGCCCCGTACTCGGTGTGGAAGAGCGTGATCGCCGGGGAGACCGATCCGATCGAGGGCATGCTCGACGGCGACCTGATGGTCACCGGGCACCTGCCGACCCTCCTGAAGTACGTGCGGGCGACCGACGAGCTGGTGTCGCTGGCCGCGCGGGTGTCGAGCAGCTTCGTCGACGAGACGGTCTGAGCGCCGCGTCCGGGAGCGGGCCGTGCGACGCGGCGGCCCGCTCCCGGGCGCACCGGTGCCCCCGGGCCGGGCGCGGAGGTCCCGCCGGCCCGGAGGTCCCGCCGGCCCGGGGGCGCCGCCGTGGCCGGGCCGCCGACGCGGGCCGGGTGGCGTCAGCGGGCGACGGCGAGGACGGCGAGTTCGCCCGCCAGGTAGCGCTCGCGGCAGGCGCCGCGGCGCTTCTTCCCGGAGGAGGTCCTGGGCAGCGTGGTCGGCCGGATCAGGACCACCTCGGCCGGGGCGTACTGGGCGGCGGCGCGCAGGCGCTCGAACAGCTCGCGGGCCACCCGCTCGTGGCCCGCCGCGCCGCCCGCGACCTCGGCCACCACGACCATCCGCTCCTCGCCGGGCAGCGAGAACGCGATGACGTTGCCCCCGCGCACGCCCGGCACGCCCTCCGCGGCGCTCTCGTAGTCCTCGGGGTACAGGTTCCGCCCGCCGACGATGATGATGTCCTTGACCCGGCCGCAGACGTACAGCTCCCCGTCGTGGAGGAATCCGAGGTCACCGGTGTCCATCCGGCCCCCGCCCAGACGCCCCGCACCGTCGTCGAGCGGAGCGTGCGCGGCCGTCCAGTAGCCGTCGGTGACTCCGGGCCCGCTCACCCGGACCTCGCCGATCTGGCCCTCGGGCAGCACGCTGCCGTCGGCGGCGTGCACGCTGACCCGGGTGCCGGGCAGCGGGGCGCCGCAGGACGCCAGTGCCCGGGCCGGGACGGGGTGCGGGCCGAGCTGCGCCGGGAGCAGCCCGGGCTCGACCACCCGGGCGCCGGCCGGTCCGCGGGCTGCGGTGACCACCAGTGTGGTCTCCGCCATCCCGTAGGTCGGGCGCAGGGCGCCGTCGGGCAGGCCGCAGGCGCCCAGCACCTCCCGCACCCCCGCGAGGGTGTCGGCGTGGACGGCCTCCGCGCCGTCGATCGCCACCCGCAGCCGCGACAGGTCCAGTGCCGCGGGCCGCAGTTGCTGGGCCCGGACGGCGAGCCGGTAGGCGGAGTCCGGGGCCGCGGTGATCTCCGCCCGGCGCGCGCTGACCGTCTCCAGCCAGCTGGCCGGGCGCCGCAGGAACGTCTCCGTCGGCAGGAGCACCGCGTGCACGCCGTGGACGAGCAGGCCGGTCACCGACACGATCCCCATGTCGTGGTAGAAGGGCAGCCAGCTCACATAGGTGTCGCCCGGCCGCATGTCGAGGGTCTCCATGCAGGTGCGGATGTTGCCGACCAGCTGACCGTGGCGCACCACGACGGCCTTGGACGGCCCGGTGCTGCCCGAGGTGAACTGGAGCAGCGCCAGGTCCGCCGCGTCCGGCGCCGGCGGCAGCGGCGCCCTCGGGTGCGCGGCGGTCGCGTCGAAGGTCAGCAGCCGGACGCCGGCCGGCACCGCGGCCCGTACCCGGGCGGCGAGTGCGGGGGAGGTGAGCAGCACCCGGGCGCCGGCGGTCTCCGTGCGCGCCGCCAGCACCGCCCGCAGGCGTTCGGTGTCGTCGAGGCGCTCGTGCGGGAGGACCACCACGACCGCTCCGAGCCGCCACAGTCCGAACAGGTGCACCAGCATCGCCGGGGAGGTCGGTGCCAGCACGCACACCCGGTCGGCGGGCCGCACCCCGGCGCCCCGCAGCCGGGCCGCCACCCCGGCCGCCGCCTCCTCCAGCTCGCGCAGCGACAGCGGAACGGCCCGCATCCGTTCGTCCAGGACCGTCAACGAGCCGGCACCCCCGCGCGCCGCCGCACCGACGGCGGCGGGAACGGACAACCCACCCGGATCACGGACAACACCCGGCACCATGATCGCGCCCCTTTCCACAGGCGAGGACCTCCGCGGTCGACCCGGCCCACGCTAGACAGCGCGGCCCGGACCCGCAGCCACCCCAAGACCGCCCCGAACAGCGGTCCCCGGCCGGCGGTCCCCGCCCGGTGCTGCCCGAACAGCCACCGCCGTCCGGTCCCGTGCGCCCGGAAAGGCCGGTTGAGACATCGTCAATTCCCTTTGCTCTTCGAGCACTTCGTACCGAGTCGACGGGTCGGACGACACCGCCCCCACCTGCCGCGGGCGGGTCCCACCGGCCGTTCCGGCGTCCGGGGAAAGCCCCGGCCCCGGGCGTCCGCCCCCCGTGGGAACGCCCCGGAAAGCCGTCGACCCGCGCTGCCCGAACGGCCCGGCGGACGGACGGCGTCAACGGCCCGCCCTCCCGCCACCGCCCCGCACCGGAGCGGGGACGCCCCCCGGCACCCCGGAGCGGCGGTGCCCGAACGGCCACCCGGACCGGTCCCCTTCGGGCGGAACGGCCCGGCGGCGGGCGGTCGCGGGATTCGGTCGGATCCGAACATGACACGAGACCGCCCATTGCTGCGCGCCAGACGGTGAACTACTGTCGTGTCGGTCTACTAACGATGCGTAGTAGCGGCGCGACCCTTCGCCGAAGACTCCGTAGACCACCCACGGCACCCCCGGCACCCCCCGGTGCCCGGCCGTGACGACCGGCCCTGCCAGCACCCCGCGCACGGCCACATCCCCGTGCGCCCCGACCCCTCGGCCATCCGGCATCTCCCCCGCACGACACGGTCCCCGCACGACACGGAGAGACATTCCCCCCACCCCGACCCGCAGGAGGTACGGACATGACGGACGCGTATCACGCTTCGGTGCCCGAATACATCGGCGGTCACGCCCTCGACATCGCCCTGCTCGTCCCGAACGAGATGGCCAGATTCGGACTGCGCACCATGCTGTCCACCATCAGCGTCCGACATCTGACCGAGGTGGACTCTTTCGCTTCGCTCACCGAGCAGTTGGCGCACGTGCGTTTCGATATGCTGATCATATCCTGTACCGGGCATGACGTCGACCAACTCCACGACCCCCTGCGGGAGATCGCCTCGCACGGCGTCAAAATCCTCTTCCTGCTGGAGAACACCGCGCAGCACCTCGTGCTCCAGGCGGCCTCCCTGCCCGTCGACGGCTTCCTCATCCAGTCCGAGCTCACCCGGCACGCCCTCGCCGACGCCCTGCGCCGCATCAACGACGGCGAACTGTCGATGCCCACCGCGCTCGCCCGTGAACTCCTGTCGCAGGTACGCGAACGCGGCAGCACCAAGACGCCGCGCCCGGTCTCGCTCACCCCGCGCGAGCAGCAGGTCCTCACCCTCGTCGGCGACGGCCTCAGCAACAAGCAGATCGCCCGCCGCCTCGCCATCTCCGAGCACGGCGCCAAGCGGCACGTCGCGAACGTGCTCGCCAAGCTCAACAGCCCCAACCGCACCCTCGCCGTCGTCACCGCCCTCAAGGAGGGCCTCCTCCCGGCGCACACCTGAACACGCCGGCACGGGCCTGAACCGGCAGGTGGGCGGCCCGGTCCCGTCCACCGGGTCCACCCGGTCCACCCCCGGTCGAGTCGCGGCGAGGAAGGCGGATGCCGCGGCCGGCGGGGGTGACGGGGACAACGGGACCGGCGGCCCGCACCGGGGAACGAAGCACAGGGGGCGGCGGGAGGTGCGTGCACCTC
>NZ_JBHJRC010000387.1:0-6803 GCF_042261735.1 Kitasatospora sp. NPDC056327
GGCCCGGGCGGGGTCCGTCAGACCCCCGCCCGGGCCTCCGGCACGCTCACCGGCGCCGCGCCGTGCCGGCGGCGCAGCTCGGCGGTGATCTCGGCCAGCTCGCCCTCCGGCAGCAGCGGCAGCATCATCGCCACGCCCTGGAGCAGCCCGCCGAGCAGGAAGGTCGTGTCGGGGGTGGCGGCGACCAGGCCGCGGACCTCGGCCACCTCGCCGGCCGCGACCGCCTCGATCAGCCGGGCCGCGTCCGCGCCGTCCTCGTCGACGTGCACGCCGCCGGTGTCGCCCGGGGCGCGCCGGGCCATCGCCCGCAGCACCCGGTCGCCGACCTCGGGCGCGTAGGCCTTGCGGACCGCCTCGGCGGCGATCCAGGCGAGCAGGGTGGTCACCTCGCGCTCGACGTGCTCCTCCAGCAGCCGGTCCAGCGCGTGGTCGAACGCGAGCTGGTTGCCGTGCCGGAAGGCCAGCAGCAGCGTCGCCGCCCGCCCCTTGGCCTCCTCGACCGCCTCGGCAGGCAGTTCGTCCACCAACTCCTCGGTCACCACCACGCCCATGCCCTCCCGTCGCTCCTCGCCGTCCGGAACTCGAAGCACACCGTACACAGCCCACCTGCAAACTTCCGCGAACCCGCGCGGGCAAGACCTGAATGAATTCGGGCGGAATAGGACCTCACCCGGTCCGGGATGAATATTCGCCGGAAGGGAGCAACGGGATTGGGCTATTGGGACGCACGATTACCCGACCTCCCGAAAAACGGAGGAGCCGCACCCCGCGTCAACGGGGTGCGGCTCCGGTGGAACCGGTCGGCGGCCCGGGCGGGGCCGCCGACGCGTCAGCCCTGCGGCAGCGCCGCGAGCTGGGCGGTGATCCGCGCGATGTCGGCCTCGGCGGCGTCCTGACGGCCCCGGATCTTGGCGACCACGTCGTCCGGCGCCTTGGCGAGGAACGCCTCGTTGCCGAGCTTGGCGCCGCACTGCGCCTTCTCCTTCTCGGCCGCCGCGAGGTCCTTGGCGAGGCGCTTGCGCTCCGCCGCGACGTCGATCGTGCCGGACAGGTCCAGCGCGACGGTGGCACCCGCCACCGGCAGCGAGGCTGTGGCCGCGAAACCCTCCTCCGGCGCCGTCAGCCGCAGCAGCGAGCGGATCGCGTCCTCGTGGACGGCCAGCACGGTGCCGTCCAGCTCCAGCCGCGCCGGCACCTTCTGGGCCGGCTGCAGGCCCTGGTCCGAACGGAACCGGCGGACCTCGGTGACCACCTGCTGCAGCGTGGCGACCTCCGCCTCGGCCGCGGCGTCCCGGAAGCCACTGTCCTGCGGCCACGCGGCGACGACCACCGACTCGGCGCCGGTCAGCGTCGTCCACAGCGCCTCGGTGACGAACGGCACCACCGGGTGCAGCAGCCGCAGGGTGACGTCCAGGACCTCGCCCAGCACCCGGCGGGAGGCCTCGGCCGGCGCGCCGCCCTTGGCCAGGGTGGTCTTGGAGAGCTCGACGTACCAGTCGAACACCTCGTCCCAGGCGAAGTGGTACAGCGCGTCCGAGGCCTTGGCGAACTCGTAGTCGTCGTACAGCGCGTCGACCTCGGCCACGGTCGCGTTCAGCCGCGACAGGATCCAGCGGTCCACCGCGGTCAGCTGCTCCGGCGCGGGCAGCGGACCCTCCACGGTCGCACCGTTCATCAGCGCGAACCGGGTGGCGTTCCAGATCTTGTTGCAGAAGTTCCGCGAGCCCTTGACCCAGTCCTCGCCGATCGGCACGTCGGCACCCGGGTTGGCGCCGCGTGCCAGGGTGAAGCGGACGGCGTCGGCGCCGTAGGCGTCCATCCAGTCCAGCGGGTCGACGGCGGTGCCGGAGGACTTCGACATCTTCTTGCCGAACTCGTCGCGGACCAGACCCGTCAGCGCGACCGTGCGGAACGGCGCCTGGCCGTCCATCGCGTACAGGCCGAACATCATCATCCGGGCGACCCAGAAGAAGATGATGTCGTGGCCCGTGACCAGCACGTCCGTCGGGTAGAACTTCTCCAGGTCGGCGGTCTTCTCCGGCCAGCCCAGCGTGGAGAACGGCCACAGGCCGGAGGAGAACCAGGTGTCCAGGACGTCCGGGTCCTGGTGCCATCCCTCGCCCGACGGCGGCTGCTCGTCGGGGCCGACGCAGACGACCTCGCCGTCCGGGCCGTACCAGACCGGGATCCGGTGACCCCACCACAGCTGGCGCGAGATGCACCAGTCGTACATGTTGTCGACCCAGTCGAAGTAGCGGCGCTCCAGCTCCTTCGGGTGGATCTCCACCTTGCCGTCGCGGACCGCGTCGCCGGCCGCCCGGGCCAGCGGCTCGACCTTGACCCACCACTGCAGCGACAGCCGCGGCTCGACCACCGTGTGGCAGCGCGAGCAGTGGCCGACGGCGTGCATGTACGGGCGCTTCTCGGCGACGATCCGGCCCTGCTCGCGCAGCGCGCCGACGACCGCCGAACGCGCCTCCAGCCGGTCCAGGCCGAGGAACGGGCCGTGCACGGTGATCGCGCCGCGCTCGTCCATGATGCTCAGGTTCGGCAGGTCGTGACGCTGGCCGATGGCGAAGTCGTTCGGGTCGTGCGCCGGGGTCACCTTGACGGCGCCGGTGCCGAACTCCGGGTCGACGTGCTCGTCCGCGACGACCGGGATCTCCCGGTCGGTCAGCGGAAGCTTGATGGTCCGCCCGACCAGGTGCCGGTACCGCTCGTCGTCCGGGTGGACGGCCACCGCGGTGTCGCCCAGCATCGTCTCGGCCCGGGTGGTCGCGACGACGATCGAGTCGTCACCGTCCCCGTAGCGGATCGAGACCAGCTCGCCGGGGACCTCCTCGTGCTCCACCTCGATGTCGGACAGCGCGGTCAGACAGCGCGGACACCAGTTGATGATCCGCTCGGCCCGGTAGATCAGGCCGTCGTCGAAGAGCCGCTTGAAGATGGTCTGGACCGCCTGCGACAGCCCCTCGTCCATCGTGAACCGCTCGCGCGACCAGTCCACGCCGTCACCGAGACGGCGCATCTGGCCGAGGATCCGGCCCCCGTAGTTCTCCTTCCACTCCCAGACCTTCTCGACGAAGGCCTCCCGGCCCAGGTCGTGACGGGAGAGGCCGTCCTCCGCCAGCTGCTGCTCCACCTTGTTCTGGGTGGCGATGCCGGCGTGGTCCATGCCGGGCAGCCAGAGCGCCTCGAAGCCCTGCATGCGCTTGCGGCGGGTCAGCGCGTCCATCAGCGTGTGCTGGAAGGCGTGGCCCAGGTGCAGCGCACCGGTGACGTTCGGCGGCGGGATGACGATGGTGTACGGGGGCTTGTCGCTCTTGGCGTCGGCGGTGAAGTAACCGCGCTCTACCCAGCGCTCGTACAGCTCGCCCTCTACGTCCGCCGGGGCGAAGGTCGTCGGGAGGGTGGCTGCTTCGTCCCCGGCGTGTGTGCTCACGGGGCGCTGGTTCGTGGTGTCGGTCACGACGGACAGTTTACGTAACGCGGGAACCCGGACACGAACGCCTTTCACTCCGGGGCGCCCGGCCCGGTCGGCGGGGCCGTACCCCCCTCCCCGGGGAGGGCCGCCGCCCGGACCGCGAAAGGGCCCCGGCGCCGCCCCGTGGAGGCGGTGCCGGGGCCCGTCGGCACCCGGACGGGTCAGGCGCTCTTGTCGCGCCGCTCCCGCTTGATCATGTCGCGCGGCACCAGGGTCGGGATCGCGTGCTTGGAGACGACGTCCCCGGTCACCACCACGCGGGCGACGTCCTGGCGCGAGGGCACCTCGTACATCACGGACATCAGCACCTCCTCCATGATGGCCCGCAGACCGCGGGCGCCGGTGCCCCGCAGGATCGCCTGGTCGGCGATCGCCTCCAGCGCGTCCCGGGAGAACTCCAGCTCCACGCCGTCCAGTTCGAAGAGCTTGCGGTACTGCTTCACCAGCGCGTTCTTCGGCTCGGTGAGGATCTGCAGGAGCGCCTCGCGGTCCAGGTTGTGGACGCTGGTGATCACCGGCAGACGGCCGATGAACTCGGGGATCATGCCGAACTTGACCAGGTCCTCCGGCATCACCTGACGGAAGTGGTCGCTGGCGTCCAGCTCCCGCTTGGAGCGGATGTTCGCGCCGAAGCCGATGCCCTTGGCACCCGCCCGGCCCTCGATGATCCGCTCCAGGCCGGCGAAGGCGCCGCCGACGATGAACAGCACGTTGGTGGTGTCGATCTGGATGAACTCCTGGTGCGGGTGCTTGCGCCCGCCCTGCGGCGGCACCGAGGCGGTGGTGCCCTCCAGGATCTTCAGCAGCGCCTGCTGCACGCCCTCGCCGGAGACGTCCCGGGTGATCGACGGGTTCTCGCTCTTGCGCGCGACCTTGTCGATCTCGTCGATGTAGATGATCCCGGTCTCGGCCTTCTTGACGTCGTAGTCGGCCGCCTGGATCAGCTTGAGCAGGATGTTCTCGACGTCCTCGCCGACGTACCCGGCCTCGGTGAGCGCGGTGGCGTCCGCGATCGCGAACGGCACGTTCAGCATCCGGGCCAGGGTCTGCGCCAGCAGGGTCTTGCCGGAGCCGGTCGGGCCCAGCAGCAGGATGTTGGACTTCGCCAGCTCGATGGCGTCCTCGCGGCCGTTGCCGCCGCTGCGGCCGGCCTCACCCGCCTGGACCCGCTTGTAGTGGTTGTAGACGGCCACCGACAGCGCCTTCTTGGCGAGGTCCTGGCCGACCACGTACTGGTCCAGGAACTCGTAGATCTCGCGGGGCTTCGGGAGCTCCTCGAAGCGCACCTCGGAGGTCTCGGCGAGCTCCTCCTCGATGATCTCGTTGCACAGGTCGATGCACTCGTCGCAGATGTACACGCCTGGGCCGGCGATCAGCTTCTTCACCTGCTTCTGCGACTTGCCGCAGAACGAGCACTTGAGCAGGTCGCCACCGTCTCCGATGCGTGCCACGAGGTGCTTCCCCTTCGCCAGGGGCCCCGCGGGAGTTCCGGGGCCTGGTGCTGTGGACCGTCGACGCCGACGGCGATCGGTCTCGCTATCCGACGGTACTCTGCCGAGCCGCCGATTCCGCCCTCTTCGCCGGGTCTGCCCTACGCCCTGGGCGAATTGATACCGAACAGATGCCGTCGGAGGTGTCGCCGGGGTGCCGCGGGCGGGCCGCGCGAGCCGGTCGCGCGCCCCGCGGACGGCCCCCTCCCCGGCCCGCCTGCGGACCCGGGAGGGGGAAGGCCGGCCTCAGGAGGTCAGCGAGGCCTTGCGGGTCGAGATGACCAGGTCGACCAGACCGTACTCGACGGCCTCCTCGGCCGTGAGGATCTTGTCGCGCTCGATGTCCTCGCGGACCTGCTCGACCGACTTGCTGGAGTGCTTGGACAGCATCTCCTCCAGCTGCTCGCGCATCCGGAAGATCTCCTTGGCCTGGATCTCCAGGTCGGAGACCTGGCCGCGGCCGGTCTCGGTGTAGGGCTGGTGGATCAGGATGCGGGCGTTCGGCAGCGCCATCCGCTTGCCGGGGGTGCCGGCCGCCAGCAGCACGGCCGCCGCCGAGGCCGCCTGGCCCATGCAGACGGTGGTGATGTCGGGCTTGACGTACTGCATGGTGTCGTAGATGGCCGTCAGGGCCGTGAACGAGCCGCCCGGCGAGTTGATGTACATCTGGATCTCGCGGTCCGGGTCCATCGACTCCAGGCACAGCAGCTGCGCCATGATGTCGTTGGCCGACACGTCGTCCACCTGGGAGCCGAGGAAGATGATGCGCTCCTCGAACAGCTTGGCGTACGGGTCGTACTCGCGGATGCCCTGCGAGGTGCGCTCGACGAAGCGCGGGACGATGTAGCGTCCCTCGGCGCGCATGTCCTCGACGCGGGCCTTGGCGGCCGACAGGCTGGGGATGTTCATGGGTGTTCTGGTCCTCCGGAGCGTTGTGGCTGTGGTCTCGTGGGCCGGGCCGAGGCTCAGGCGCCGGTGCCGCCGCCGCCGGGGACGTCCGCGGCACTGTGCATGATCGCGTCGATCAGGCCGTACTCCAGGGCCTCCTCCGGGGTGAACCAGCGGTCACGGTCGGAGTCCCGGGTGATCTGCTCGAAGGACTGGCCGCTGTGGAAGGCGATCAGCTCGGACATCCGCTTCTTGGTGCGCAGCAGCTGCTCGGCCTGGATGCGGATGTCGGTGGCCGAACCGCCCAGACCGGCGGAGGGCTGGTGCATGAGGATGTTGGCGTTCGGGAGCGAGAAGCGCTTGCCCTTGGCACCGGCGGTCAGGAGGAACTGGCCCATCGAGGCCGCCATGCCCATCGCGATCGTGACGACGTCGTTCTTGATGTACTGCATGGTGTCGTAGATCGCCATGCCGGCCGAGATCGAGCCGCCCGGGGAGTTGATGTAGAGGAAGATGTCCTTGTCCGGGTCCGCGGCCAGCAGCAGCAGCTGCGCGGTGATCTTGTTCGCGATGTCGTCGTCGACCTGCTGGCCGAGGAAGATGATCCGCTCGTTGAGCAGCCGGTTGTAGACCTGGTCGCCGAGGCCGCCCAGCACGTCACCAGAGGCGGCGTGCGGCGCCATCGGGCCGGGCATCTGCATCTGCGGGTACGTCACTTAGCCACCTGCTCAGTCGATTTGGACGGTCGCTCCACGGCCGTCACGATGTCGCACAGCTTCCGGGTATCACGTCGTGATTGTCGCTGTCCAAGGACCCTAACGCGCAGGCCGGGCCGCAGAATCCCTCACGCAGAACTGTTCGCTGTGAGCGCAGGGTTCGCGGCCGGACCGGTTCCCGGGCCGGAACGGCGGGGAAGACGGCGGGCCCGGACGCCGTACGGC
>NZ_JBHJRC010000388.1:0-6734 GCF_042261735.1 Kitasatospora sp. NPDC056327
GGGGTGCCCGGGGGCCCCCCCGCCCCTCGCCCGTTTCCGGGGCCGCCCCCGGGCCCGCTCAGTCCTGCGGCGTGAAGTACGAGACCAGCTCCGCGACGCCCGGCTCGACGTCCTTCCAGGAGCCGGAGAAGCTGAGCACCGCGACGGCCGCGGTCGGGAAGCCGCCGAGCCGCAGCCGCTCCAGCGCGTCCCGGTCGCCCTCGTCGCCGGCCAGCACCTGGGTCAGGCCGAGCACCCCCGGGTTGTGGCCGACCAGGAGCAGGTCGGCGTGCTCCTCCGGGGTCTCCTGGAGGACGCTGATGATCTCCCCCGGGCTGGCCTCGTAGATCCGGTCCTCGTACACCGTCCGGCGCGGGCGCTTGGGCAGCTCGTGCGCGGCGAGCTTCCACGTCTCCCGGGTGCGCAGGGCGGTGGAGCAGAGCACGTAGTCGGGGTTGATGCCGGAGTCGGTGAGCCAGCGGCCGGCTTCCGGGGCCTGGTGGCGGCCCCGGTCGGCCAGCGGCCGCTCGTGGTCGTCGACGCCGTTCGGCCAGTCGGCCTTGGCATGGCGGAGAACGATGATCCTGCGGGGCGTGTCGGCGCTCATACCCAGCAAGCTTGGCAGAAAAGCCGGCCGGGAGCGCGGCGCTGCCCGCTGCCGCCGCCCGGCGGCGCGCCGGGCGGTGCCGTGCGGGATCCACCCGCCGTTCACCCGGCGCAGGGGGGGCGAACGCGGTGCGTCAGCCCATGCTCTTGGCGACGGTCGCCACGATGATCAGCAGGACGACGATGCCGCCGATGATCGCGGCGAGCTGGCCGAGCTTCTTGTGGCCGTCGGTGGGGTTCGGTTCGAGAACGGGCATGTCCGGGATTCTCCCACCCCGAACACGCCCGTCCCGCACCGCCCCGGCCACCGTCGCCGGGTCCGGTGGTCCGGACCCCGGCCGGGCCCGGGCTCAGACCGCGGCCGGGGCCGCGGGCGCCTCGTCCTCGATGTGCCGGGCCCGGGCCGCCCGCAGGCCGAACAGCACCTGCGGCACCAGCAGCAGCACCAGGAAGCCCAGCGGCAGGTACCACTGGCCGGTGGCGTCGTAGAGCCGACCGATCAGGATCGGGCCGGGGATGGAGATCAGGTAGCCGACGCCCTGGGAGAAGGCCGACAGCTGGGCCACCCCGCCGGTGGTCCGGGCGCGCAGGCCGATCATGGTCAGCACCAGCGGGAAGGCGCAGTTGGACAGGCCCACCAGGACCGCCCAGAGCCACGCCCCGCCGGCCGGGGCGAGCATCAGACCGGTGTAGCCGGCGATGCCGAACGTCGCCAGGACCACCACGAAGAGCCGCTGGTCGCCGCGCCGGGCCGCCAGGTTGGGCAGCACGAAGGAGACCGGCACGCCGATCACCATGACCACCGCCAGCAGGACGCCGGAGGTGCCCTCGGAGACGCCCGCGTCCTGGAAGATCTTCGGCAGCCAGCCCATCACCACGTAGGCGCCGGTCGCCTGGCAGCCGAAGAAGCAGGCCAGCGCCCAGGCGGTCCGGCTGCGGGTGATCGGCAGCTTCACCGCGGCGGAGGCGCCGGCCGCCGGCCCGGCGGCCCCCCGCCGCCGGAGCAGCAGCTGCGGGAGCCAGAGCAGCAGGGCGACGGCGCCGAGCGCGGCCCAGACGCCGAGGCCGACCCGCCAGTCCCCGCCGAGCCCGCGGGTCAGCGGGACGGTGACGGCCGCGGCCAGCGCGGTGCCGGCCGACAGGGCCATCGAGTAGAGGCCGATCATCGGACCGACCTTCTCCGGGAAGTACCGCTTGATCACCACCGGGAGCAGCACGTTGGCGACCGCCACCCCGGCCAGCGCGAGCGCGGTGAGCAGCAGGAAGACGGCCGTGCCGCCCGCGAAAGAGCGGGCCAGCACGCCGGCGGTGATCGCGCCCATGCCCGCGGTGACCACCGCGACCGGGCCGACCCGGCGGGCCAGGCCGGGGGCGGCGAAGCCGAACAGCGCGAAGCAGAGCGAGGGGACGGCGGTGAGCAGGCCGGCCACCGTCGGGCTCATCCCGAGGTCGGTGCGGACCTGGTCCAGGAGCGGCCCGAGGCTGGTGACCACGGGGCGGAGGTTGAACGCGGCGGCGGCGATCGCGACGGCGAACAGCCAGCCGAGGTGACGGCGGGGGGACGGGGCGGGACGCTCGGTCCCGGCCCGGGCCCCGGCGGCGGCGGAGGCGGCGGCCGGGTCTGCGGTGTCTGCTGCGGACGACATGCGGGCCATCATAGAATGATGGGATGAATTAGTGCACCCTGGAATTGGCATGATGGCCCGACCCGTCCGACCCAAGGAGTCCCCCGTGGCGCTGTCCTCGCCGAGGCGCACCCCGCTGTCCGACCAGGTGATCGCCCAGCTGCGCGGTCAGATCACCTCCGGCGAGTGGCCCGTCGGCTCGCGCATCCCCACCGAGGCCGCCCTCGTCGAACAGCTCGGTGTGGCCAGGAACACGGTCCGCGAGGCCGTCCGCGCCCTCGCCCACAACGGCCTGCTCGACATCCGCCAGGGCTCCGGCACCTACGTCCTGGCCACCAGCGAGCTCGCCGGCGTGATGCACCGCCGCTTCGCCGACGCCGACCGGGCCCAGGTCGCCGAACTGCGGGCCACCCTGGAGACCTCCGCCGCCGGCCTCGCCGCCACCCGCCGCACCGACCGCGACCTCGCCCTCATCGACGCCGCCCTGGCCCGCCGCGAGGACGCCTGGCACTCCGGCGACGCCGAGGACTTCGTCCAGGCCGACGCCTCCTTCCACCAGGCCGTGGTCGCCGCCGCCCACAACGACGTCCTCGCGGCCCTCTACGCCGACCTCGGCGAGGTCATGCGCGCCCACCTGCGCCACGACGTCGGCCCCGAGCTCGTCGCCGAGCGCTACCTCGGCCACGACAAGATCGTCGACGCCATCCGCGCCCGCGACCCCCACCGCGCCTCCGACGAGGCGGGCCTCGCCATCAGCGCCTGCGGGGACCCGAAACCCTGACCCCGCCCGGTCCCCCGCGAACGGGCTCGCACCTTGCGGGGGGCCGGATTTGACGTGCTAACGTCCCGTGAAAATTCGCGGACGGCCGGACTCCGGCCGGGTGTGGACACAACGGGGAGATGTGATGGCGGATCCGGACCTGAAGCTGGGCCAGGGCCCGGGCGGCGGGGCGCCGACGAAGGTGTCGACGGCCGCGCTCGACAAGGCGGCCACCGCGCTCGACGGCATCGCCGGCGACAGCACCGCGGCCGGGAAGGCCGCGGACGAGTCGACCGAGGCGGCCGCCGGGAGGCTGAGCGGCTGGGACACCGCGGCGGCGCTGCGCGGCGCGCTCCAGGAGTGGCACGAGCAGGTGTCGCAGCTCAACGGCCGGATCAACCAGGAGGCCGGGATGATGCGGCAGACCCACACCAACTACCTGAGCGTCGAGCACGGCATCGCCACGTCGTTCACCGGGAAGGCGTGACCGCATGAGCCTGCTCGGCTTCGAGGACGTCATGAAGGCCGACCCGTCGGCCATGACCAAGGCCGCCGCCGACTGGACGGCGATGGCCGGCAAGTACCAGGCCGTCCAGCGCCGGCTGGAGAACGAGGTGCTCGCGGTCACCGGCAACCAGGGCCTGTGGCTGGGCTCCACCGCGTCCGCCGCCGACCTGCACGTCAGCCGGACCAAGCAGCAGAGCATCGACGCGCAGACCGAGGCCAGGGCCGTGGCGTCGATCATCACCGACGCCAGGAACGACTTCGAGGCGGCGCAGAAGAAGCTGAAGCAGGCCGTCGCCGACGCCCGGGCCGACGGCATGAAGGTGACCGGCACCGGCACCGTCGTGTTCGACGTCGGCGCGCTCGACCCGGCCACCAAGCAGGCCTACCACCACGACCCGGACTACCAGCAGGAACGCGGCGAGGCCGCCGGCCGGTGGGCGCAGCGGATCAGGATCTGCCTGGAGGAGGCCACCGCGGCCGACCAGCGGGCCGCCCTCCAGCTCCGCCGCGCCGCCAGGGTCGGCGACCTCACCAACGAGTTCAACGGCGGGGCGGTCGGCGGCGGCGACGAGGCCGACGGCCGGCGGGCCGCCGACCTCGCCTCCCGGCTGAAGGACGGCAAGACCCTCACCCCCGAGGAACTCGCCGAACTCAACAACCTGATGAAGGCCAACTCCGGCAGCCCGGTCTACGGCCAGACCCTGCTCAACGCGCTCGGCCCGGAGGGCACCCTGCTGCTCGCCGACGAACTGGAGGTCCGGCTCAACGACCGGAACGGCAAGCTCAAGGGCGAGTACGGCGAACTCCAGACCAACCTCGCCAACACCATCGCCGGCGCCACCCGGGACACCGGCGGGAAGTTCTACCAGGACTTCCGCAAGGGCCTCCAGGAGGCCGGCGTCAAGAACATCAACGCCCGCCACTTCGGCGGCAAGAGCGAGCCGATCTACGGCTACCAGACGCTGGCCACCCTGCTGCAGAAGGGCAACGCCGGGTACGGCGCGCAGTTCCTGAACGACCTCGGCACCGACGTCCTCGCCGCCGAGCGCGACAACAAGAACCGCTGGTCCGCCCACCAGTTCAACGGCCCGCGCCCGGACCTGGAGTACGACCCGGTGAACGGCGTGCTCAAGCTGATGGGGCAGAACCCGGAGGCCGCCACCCAGTTCCTCGACCCCAAGGGGCCGGGCGCCGAGGACCGGCTCAAGTACCTGCTGCGCGACCGCGAGTGGCCCACCTCGTACGTCAACACCCTGTACGGCCCGCCGATGGTCGACAAGACCACCCACCAGGAGGGCCTCGCCGCCGCCCTGGAGGCCGCCGCCACCGGCGACGCCCCCGGCGAGGGCACCCACAACGGCGGCCCGCACACCCCGGCGCAGGCGCGGGTGATGCAGGGCGTCATCGAGGCGCTGGACGGGGACGCCAAGGGCAGCGAGATCCACGACGACCTGAAGATGCCGCTGGCCAACGCGCTCTCGGACTACGTGGACGACACCCACAGGATCCTCAGCGACCACGTCAGCAGCGGTGGGGGCGGTGTCCGCGAGGAGAACGGCGCCGGCCATCTCGACGGGGGCGCCGACAGCCTCACCCGTGTCCTGCGCGGCGTCTCCGACGAGCCCGAGGCCTACGCGCTCCTCTACACCTCGGAACGGGCCAGGACCGCCGAACTCATCGGCGCGCTGCCGGCCGATCCCGGCGCCGACCGCAGCGTCGTCGACGTCCCGGCGCAGCGCGTCGGAACGGCGCTCGGTGCCTACGACGCCATCCGGACCGACGTCATCCTCGACAACAAGGACGAGCGGATGGAGTGGGCCGACAAGACCGGCTCCCTCGCCTCCTCCATGAACGGCACCGTGACCGGCTTCATCCCCGAGGTCGGCGACATCGCGGGCACGCTCGTCGACATGGGCATCGAGAAGTGGGCGGACGACGTCAAGAAGGACGCCCAGCACACGGGCAACAAGGAGGCCTCGGACTCGCACTTCGCCGCGCTGAACCAGAGCAAGGAGATGGCCCGCGGCTGGGGCCAGGCCAACGGCGACACCACGGGCCAGCGCACCGACCTGGTGTACTCCAACATCGCGCTCGGCCACACCAGCGGCCACGCGAACGCCATGAGCGCCCTCGGCCGGAACGGTCAGGAGTGAGACTCTCCCGACGCGCCTGGGCGATCGTCGCGGGCGTCCTCGTGCTCGCCCTCGGCGCGGGGGGCTTCGCGACGTGGCGGTACACCAACCTGTTCCTCCCGGACAGGCTCTGTGCGGGCGCCGTCGCGTCGAAGGACGCGCAGCGGGTCCTCGGCAGCGGCAGGATCGTGGTCGCCGGGAGCAGCGCGTCGAGCGACCGGGGCAGCCCCGAGGCGTCCTGCGCCATCAGCCTCAGGCGCGGCAACACGTACGTCGCCGAACTCCATCTGCGGACCAGGCTCGCCGCACTCGCCGAGCCGTCCCTGCGGGCCGATCCGGCGATGGCCCAGCCGGATCGGGGGGCGGTCGGCGCGTTCGGCAACGCCCGCGGCTGGCTGCTGATGGCCCCGGGCTGCCGGCTGGATTCCAGGGACACGGACAACTTCCCGACCCGGGACGCCGACGCGGTCACCGTGGACGTGATCCGCGACGGCCAGCCCGACCCCTACCGCTTCGCCCGCGCCGACCCTGCCGCCTCTCCCGAGGCGCGCGAGGGCCTGGCCCGGTTGGCCGCGGACTTCTCGGCCGCGGTCGCCCGCCGCTCCGGCTGCGGACCGGCGGAGGTGCCCGACGTCCATCTGACCGCCGGTGAGCGGATCGGACAGCCCGTCGTCGGGGACACGCTCTGCGGGGTCCCCGGGGCCGCCGACGACGGCGCGCTCCCGCCCGGGGCCCGGCAGGACGTGAGCAGCCCCTCGGCACCGGTCCGCAGCTGCTGGGTCCACGACGGGATCCGGGCGAAGCCGCTCTACGAGTTCACCGGTACCCTCGACACCCGCTACCCGGGATTCGCCCTGCTCGCCGACGGCAAGCCGCTGGGGCCGCTGCCGGACGGCTGGCGGGGCACCGGCGACGGCAGCACCGTGGTCGCCCCCTGCGGAAGCGGGAACCTCACGCTGCACGCCTTCGGGTTCGCGATCACCGGCACGGCCCCGGCCGTCCAGAACCCGGCCTTCCGGACCTGGGCCAACGCGACGGCCGCCGGGTACGGCTGCGAGCCGGTCGCCCCGCAGTAGCCGCGCGGCGCGCGAACGCCGTTGCCCGGCACCCCCTCGTGCGAGGGGG
>NZ_JBHJRC010000389.1:0-6719 GCF_042261735.1 Kitasatospora sp. NPDC056327
GGGCGCGTCCGGTCGGACGCGCCCCGCCGTGGTCCCGCTCCGGTGCTCAGGCCTCCCGGGCGGCCCTGATGTGCTCGGCGAGCGCGCCGGGGGTCGGCGTGCCGAACAGGTCGGCCAGCTTGACGGTGACGCCCAGCCGCTCGTCGATCCTCTGCACCAGGCCGGCGCCGAGCAGCGAATGGCCGCCGTGGGTGAAGAAGTTGGACTCCGCGGTGATGTCGTCGCGGCCCAGCAGTTCCCGCCAGAGGCCGATCAGGGCGTCGGTCAGCTCGTCCGGACCGGCGACGGCCGGCGCCGCGCCCCCGCTCCTCGGCCGTTCGCGGTGACGGTCGGCCGCCATGCTCTCCAGCACCAGGTAGTCCACCTTCTCGTTGGCGTTGGTCGGGAAGGCCGCGACGACGACGAAGTCCTGCGGGACGGCGGCCCGCGGCAGCTCGGCGCGGGCGAACTCCCACAGGTCGGAGGTGATGTCGCCGTCCGCCGCCGACTCCACGAAGGCCACCAGCCGGCCGTCGGCACTGCGGTCGCCGACCACGACGGCCGCGGCGCCGTGGACCTGCGGGTGACCGAGCAGGGTGGCCTCGATCTCGCCGAGCTCGATGCGGTTGCCGCGCAGCTTGACCTGGCGGTCGGCGCGGCCGAACAGCTCGACGGTGCCGTCGGGGTTCCAGGCCCCGATGTCGCCGGAGCGGTAGAAACGGCCGTGCACGGGGTGCTCGCCGAAGCGTTCGGCGTTCAGCTCGGGCCGGCCGTGGTAGCCGAGCGAGACGCCGGCGCCGGCGATGCAGACCTCGCCGCGGACGCCGACCGGCAGTTCCCGGCCGTCCGGCCCGAGGACGAACATCCGGATGTTGGAGATCGGCCCGCCGACGTCGATCCGCTCGCCGAGGTCCGCCGGGACGACGCCCCAGGTGCACCAGGTGATGGTCTCGGTGGGCCCGTAGGCGTTGACCGGCTCGCAGCCGGTGGCCAGCAGGCGCTTGGCGAGGGTGACCGGCACCGGCTCCGCGCCGGTCACCACGCGGCGGCCGGCCAGTACGTCCGCCACCTCGTCCAGGACCGTCCGCAGCGTGGTCGGGGTGGCCTGGACCACGGCGGGGTCGTGGCGCTCGACGAGCTCGCGCAGCACCTTGCCGTCGGTGCGCGCCTCGTCCGGCGCGATGGCGACGGTGCCGCCGGAGTACAGCGGGGTGTAGTGCTCCAGGTTCGCCATGTCGAACGCGAAGGTGGTCATCCAGAGCGTGGTGTCGTCGGGCGTCAGCCGCAGCCGCTCGGTGTAGTCGGCGGCGATGTTGGAGATCGCCCGGTGCGGCAGCAGCGCGCCCTTGGGGCGGCCGCTGGAACCGGAGGTGTAGATCAGGTACGCGCAGGCCTCCGGGTCGAGCGTGATGCCGGGCTCGGCCGGCGGGCCGTCCCGGTCCTCGTCGGCGACCGGGACGAGCTCCAGCCGTGCCATCGCACTGCCCTCGGGCAGCGCGACGGCACGGTCGGTGAAGACCGCCGTGGCCCCGGAGTCGCCGAGCAGGTGGGCGACGCGGTGCGCCGGGTGCTCGGGGTCGACCGGCAGGTAGGCGGCGCCGGTCAGCCAGACGCCCAGCACGGTGGCGGTCAGCTCCGGGGTCCGGGCCGCGGCGATGGCGACGATGTCGCCGGGCGCGGTGCCGCGGTCGCGCAGCACCTCGCGGGTGGCGACGGCGGCGTCCCACAGGCGCCGGTAGCTCACCTCGCGGTCGCCGTGCCGGACGGCGACCGCGTCGGGGCGGGCGAGGACGTGGCCGTGCACGGCCTCCAGGACGTTCGCGGGCGCGAAGGTGCGCGCGGTGTCGTTGGCGGCGCCGATGACCGCGTGGTCCTGCGCGCTCCACACCAGCAGCTCGCCGTTGGGGCGGTCGGGGTCGGCGGCGAGCGAGACGAGCAGCGCCTCGTAGCGGCTCACCAGCGCGGCCACCTCTGCCCCGGTCAGCTTCTCGGTGGAGTAGCGGGCCGTGAGGGTGACGGTGTCCGCCGAGGAGGCGACGAAGAACTCCAGGTCGAACTTGCTGTAGCCGTTCTCCACCACGACCGGCCGCGCCCTGGTCCCGGCGATCTCGAAGCCGGTCATCTCCAGCTGCGGGAAGTAGTTGAACAGGTGGCGGCAGAGGCGGTTGCGCCAGGAGGAGCCGGCCCGGGGCACCAGTTCGGAGATGCTGTCGACCGGGACGCCCAGGTGGGCGAGGGCGCCGAAGTAGGTGTCCCGGGTGTCGCGCACCAGCGTCCGGAAGCTCTGCGCGGGGTCGACCTTCACCCGCAGCGGCAGCACGTTGGTGTGGTGGCCGACCAGCCGGGGGTCCTCGCGGGGCCGCACGCTCACCGGGGAGCCCACGGTGATGTCGGGGCCGGCGCCGTGCGCGGCGAGCAGCAGGTCGAACGCGGCCAGCAGGACCACGGCCTCCGGGGCGCGCACCTCGCGGGGCAGCGCCCGGACGGCGGCGCGGGCCTCGTCGGAGAGGGTGTGGGTGTACTGCTCGCCGCGCAGGGTGGGGTCCGGCCGGTCGGCGCCGCCGACCCACAGGTCCAGGCCGCCCGGGTCGAAGTCCTCCAGCTGCCCCCGCCAGAACTCCAGGCTCTCGGGGGCCGGTTCGGGCTCGTGGTAGGCCGGGGCCACCTCCAGCAGCGCCGGGTCCGGCTCCCGGCCGGCCACGAACGCCTCGTAGGCGGAGACCAGCTCCTCCATCAGCAGGGTGCCGGAGATGATGTCGTACACCAGGTGGTGGAAGGCGAGGCAGACGACGTCGCCGTCGGGGTGGTGGAACAGGCCCGCCCGCACCAGCGGCCGGCCGTCGAAGCGGAACCGCACGGTGAGGAACGGCCGCAGGGCGAGGTCGAGCCCGTCCGGCGGCGCCGGGAAGTCGTCGAACTCCTCGAAACGCACGGAGAACTCGTCGGCGCCGACGACGCCCTTCACGAGTTCCGCGCCGGTGGCGAAATAGACCGTCCGCAGCACCTCGTGGCGGCGCAGCAGGGTCGACAGGGCGGCCTGGAGCGCGGCCGGATCCAGTCTGCCCTCGGCCTGGAACGCCAACGCGAGGTTGTTGGCCGCGCTTTCGGGAACCAGGCGCTCCAGGAGCCACATGGCCTCCTCTTTGCGGGTGGCCGACGAAAGTTCACGAGTGGTTCGGGTGCTGGTCTTCACTGCGGGTACCAATCGGTCCTCACTCCCCTGCCGGCCAGATGTGAACCCATTCGCACAGTGCTGGCGTCCCCGGTTTGCGACAGCACGATACGGGCGGGGCCGCGAGGCCCGGCACCCCTATTCGGTGACCGGGGGGAACGCCGTCCGCTAGGGGTACTAGGGGCTATGGACCCGGCGCCAACAGCACCTAGGCTCCAGTGAGTTCACGGGCCTGCGACCAAGGAGCGACGATGACCGAGTCAGGTGCCTGGAAAACCCTGGTGACCGGCGACGCCGAACGGGGAGTCGTCCTCGCGGTGGACTTCGACACCACCGGGCGCCCGGAGGCGCGCTTTTCCGATCTGATGGCGAAGGCGACCTCCGACTTCGCGGTCTGGGAAACGGTTCCGCCGGCCGCGGATTCGGAGTCCGCCCGTTCGGCCGCCGGATATGTCGAGCACTGGGCCGCGCCGTTCGCGAACACCGGGAATGCGCCCCGGATTCGCGCGGTGATGGGATTCTGCGCGGGTTCGGTCTATGCGGCCGCGCTCGCCGACCGGATCGCCGAAATGCAGGGCGAGGCGCCGTTGCTGCTGCTTTTCGACCCCGAGCTCTCGACCGCGCAGACCCTGATGTGGCAGTTCCACAAGGTGATCGGATTCATGTCGGCCACGCTGTCCCAGGAGGACATCGCCGAGGCCCGGGAGATCGGTCAGCGCGCCCACGACAGCACGCCGGAGGTCGGTGAGCTCAAGGACGAACTGATCCGTCTGATGCGCCGGTTCGGCGAGCCGGCGCTGGTCCGGGTGGGCCTGGACGAGGCCCGCCGCGAGGAGCTGTTCTCGGTCTTCGACTCGTTCCTGAGCTACCTGGCCGTGGCCGCCGACATCGACCCCCGCGAGCGCTGGCGGTCGGCGGTCGCCCTCAACTCCACCAGCCCGCTGAGCGGCCTCAACGCGATGCGCGCCTCGGGCGTGGAGATCGAGGTGGCCGAGGAGGTCGTGATCGACGTCGAGCACGGCACCATGCTGGCCGACGGCGAGCTGGCCGCCGTGGTCACCCGGCTGCTGGACATCTGAACCCGAGCACCGACCGCGCACGGAGAGACGGAGTGGGGCGACCATGCACACGATGACGGCCTACCTGCCCGCCACGGTGGAGCGGACCGGGAGCACCCGGCTGTTCTGCTTCCACCACGCCGGCGGCGCCGCCTCGGCCTTCAACGACTGGCAGCGGGCGCTCGGCCCCGACGTGACCGTGCTGCCGGTGCAGCTGCCCGGCCGGGAGCGGCGGGCCGCCGAGCCCCGCTTCACCGACATGGCCGCCCTGGTCGCCGACCTCGACGAACACCTCGACCCGCTGCTGGACGAGCCGTTCGCGTTCTACGGCCACAGCATGGGCGCCATCGTCGCGTACCACCTCACCCGGCTGCGCGCCCTGGCCGGCCGGAGCCTGCCGGTGCGGCTGATGGTGGGCGCCTACGCCCCGCCGCACCGGCCGGCCACCGCCGGTGCCGCGCTGGAGATGACGGACGAGCGGCTCGCCCGTTTCCTGGTGGACATCGGCGGGATGTCGGAGCTGCTGCTGCGCTACCCCGACTGGGTCCGCTCCGCGCTCGCCCTGGCCAGGGACGACCTGCGGGTCTGCGTGAGCGCCCCGCCGCCCGGCGACTTCCGGCTGCCGTGCCCGATCGAGGTGTTCGCCGGCGACCGCGATCCGCTGCTGCCGCTCGCCGACGTGTCCGGATGGGCCGAGCACTCCGGCGTGAGCTGCCGGGTGCACCCCGTGCCGGGCGGCCACTTCTTCACCCAGGAGTCCTCCGCCGAGTTCCTGGCGAAGGTGGCCTCCTTCTTCACCGTTCGCTCGATCCGTCGTTAACGGGCCGGTCAGCGGCCCCTGTTGATTGTTGACTTGTGGGAGCACTCATGCCCGAAGAGGCCGTTGCCGTCATCGGAATTTCCTGCCGACTCCCGCAGGCCCCGGATCCCCGGGCCTTCTGGGACCTCCTGCGCCGCGGCGCCAGCGGGATCACCGCCGCTCCGGCCGACCGCTGGGACGGCGGGAACACCGACGGCGGGCATCCCGCCCAGGGCGGATTCCTCGACCGGATCGACACCTTCGACCCGGCCTTCTTCGGGATCGCGCCGCGCGAGGCCGCACTGATGGACCCGCAGCAGCGGCTGATGCTGGAACTGGCCTGGGAGTGCGTGGAGGACGCGGGCGTCGCCCCGACCGCGCTGCGCGGCACCCGGACCGGGGTGTTCGTCGGGGCCATCGCCGCCGACTACGCCACCCTGCTGTCCCAGCGCGGGCCGGAGGCGATCACCCCGCACACCGTCACCGGGCTCAACCGCGGCCTCATCGCCAACCGCGTCTCCTACAGCCTCGGCCTGCACGGCCCCAGCCTGACGGTGGACGCCGCCCAGTCCTCGGCCCTGGTGGCCGTGCACATGGCGTGCGAGAGCCTGCGCAGCGGTGACTCCGAGCTGGCCATCGTCGGCGGCGTCAACCTGATCCTCGCCCCGGACAGCACCCTGGGCCTGACCCGGTTCGGCGGGCTGTCGCCGGACGGCGTGAGCTACACCTTCGACGCCCGGGCCAACGGCTACGTGCGCGGCGAGGGCGGCGGCGCGGTGGTCCTCAAGCCGCTGGCAGCGGCGCTGGCCGACGGCGACCACGTCTACTGCGTGATCCGGGGCAGCGCGGTCAACAACGACGGCGCCACGGACGGGCTGACAGTGCCGAGTCCGGCCGCGCAGGAGGCGGTGCTGCGCCGGGCGTACGAGCGGGCCGGCGTGGACCCGGCCGGGGTGCAGTACGTGGAGCTGCACGGCACCGGCACCCGGGTCGGCGACCCGATCGAGGCGGCGGCGCTCGGGGCCGCGCTCGGGGCCGCGCGGCCGGCCGGTTCACCGCTGCTGGTCGGCTCGGCGAAGACCAACGTGGGGCACCTGGAGGGCGCGGCCGGCATCGTCGGCCTGCTGAAGGCGGTGCTGGCGGTCGAGCACCGGGAGCTGCCGGCCAGCCTCAACTTCGAGACGCCCAACCCGGACATCGACTTCGACGGGCTCAACCTGGCCGTCAACACCGCCCTCGGCCCGTGGCCCGAGGGTGTCCTGCGGGCGGGTGTCTCCTCGTTCGGCATGGGCGGCACCAACTGCCACGTGGTGCTGGAGGAGGCACCGCCCCGGACCTCCGGACCGGTCGACCGGCTGCCGGCGCCGTGGCAGCTGTCCGCCCGCACCGACGCCGCGCTGCGCGGCCAGGCGCGGCGGCTGAGGCAGTCCGTGGCGGAGCGGCCCGGACTGGACCCGGCGGACGTGGCGTTCTCACTGGCCTCGGGCCGGTCGCTGTTCGACCACCGCGCCGTGCTCGTCGGGACCGGGGACCGGGACGGCGTGGCGGCGGCGCTGACGGCACTCGCCGAGGGGCGTCCGCACCCGGACCTGGTGACGGGCCGGGTGGACGGTGGGAAGCTGGCGTTCCTGTTCACCGGCCAGGGCTCCCAACGCATCGCGATGGGCCGGGAACTCCACGCCACCGTCCCCGAGTTCGCCACCGCCTACGA
>NZ_JBHJRC010000390.1:0-6658 GCF_042261735.1 Kitasatospora sp. NPDC056327
CCCACGAACACGCCCCCCTCGCCCTCGCCCAACAGAACAGCGGCATCACCGACTCCACACCCCTCTTCACCACCCTCCTCAACTACCGCCACAGCCGGACGGCGGCGGACGGTCCCGGCTTCGGTCTGGACGGCGTCCGCGCCGGCCGCGGCCAGGAGCGCACCAACTACCCGCTCACCGTGGCGATCGACGACTTCGGCAACGGATTCGACCTCACCGTCCAGGCCGTCGCCCCGATCGACCCCGCCCTCGTCCGCGACCTCCTCCACACCGCCCTCCACAACCTCACCGACGCCCTCGACAACGCACCCGACACCCCGCTCCACGCGATCGGCGTGCTCGACGAGCCGACCCGCCACCGCATCCTGGAGGAGTGGAACGACACGGCCACCGGCGTCCCGGCGAGCACCCTCCCCGAGCTGTTCGAGGCCCAGGCCGCCCGCACACCGGCCGCCGTCGCCCTGGTGTTCCGGGACGAGGCGCTCACCTACGCCGAGCTCAACGCCCGCGCCAACCGCCTCGCCCACCTGCTCATCGACCGCGGCGTGGGCCCAGAGTCGATCGTGCCCGTCATGGTGGAGCGCTCCACCGAGATGGTCGTCGCCCTCCTCGGCATCCTCAAGGCCGGCGGCGCCTACCTCCCCGTCGACCGCGACCACCCGGCCGACCGCATCGCGTACCTGCTCGGCCAGGCATCCGGGCCCTTGACGGTGACCCGCGAACTGGTCGACGAGTCGGCGGCGTTCTCCACCGGGAACCCCTCGGGCCGGACCCTGGAACCCCGGCACCCGGCGTACGTGATCTTCACCTCCGGCTCCACCGGCCGCCCCAAGGGCGTCGTGGTCACCCACACCGGGACCGCCTCGCTCGCCGCCACCCAGATCCCCGGGTTCGGCGTCGGCTCCGGCAGCCGGGTGCTCCAGTTCGCGTCCGTGGGCTTCGACGCCTCGGTGTCCGAGCTCTGCATGGCCCTGCTCGCGGGCGCCACCCTGGTCGTCGCCGACTCCGCCGAACGCACGGCGGGCGGACCGCTGGAGCGGCTGCTCACCGAGCGGCGGATCACCCACGCGACCATCCCCCCGGCGGCGCTGGCCGTGATGGACCCCGACGACGTCCCGGCCGGGCTGACCGTCGTGCTCGCCGGGGAGGCCTCCGCCCCCGGTCTGGTCTCCCGCTGGTCCCGGCGGCACCGCCTCTTCAACGCCTACGGGCCGAGCGAGACCACCGTCGACGCGGCCTTCCACGCCTGCGGCCCCGACGAGCCGGACAGCGTGCCGATCGGCCGCCCCTCCGGCGACACCCGGGTCCACGTGCTCGACGCGCGCCTCACCCCGGTCGCCCCCGGTGTGGCCGGCGAACTGTACGTGGCCGGCGCCGGCCTCGCCCGTGGCTACCTCGGACGGCCCGGCCTCACCGCCGAGCGGTTCGTCGCCGACCCGTTCGGCGGCCCCGGCGAGCGCCTGTACCGCACCGGCGACCTGGCCAGCTGGACGGCGACGGGCGAACTCCGGTTCCTCGGCCGCACCGACCACCAGGTGAAGATCCGCGGCTTCCGCATCGAGCTCGGCGAGATCGAGGCCGTCCTGGCCGCCCACCCGGCGGTGGACGGCTGCACGGTCACCGTCCGCGAGGACCGTCCCGGCGACCGCCGTCTGGTCGCCTACACCGTGACCCGTGGCACGGCGGCGGCGGATTCCGAACTGCGGTCGCACGTGGCCGCGTCGCTGCCCGAGTACATGGTGCCGTCAGCGTTCGTCGCACTGGACGCCCTGCCGCTCAACGTCAACGGCAAGCTGGACCGCGCGGCCCTGCCGGAGCCCGTGCACACCGTGACGGACCGGGACCGCGGACCACGCGACCCGCGCGAGGAGATCCTCCGCACGCTGTTCGCCGATGTCCTCGGTGTGCCGTCGGTCGGTGTCGACGACGGTTTCTTCGCGCTCGGCGGCCACTCCCTGCTCGCCACCCGCCTGGTCGGCCGCATCCGTTCGGCCCTCGGTGTCGAACTGCCGATCCGCGCGCTCTTCGAAGCCCCGACCGTCGCCGCCCTGGCCCGTCGTCTCGACGGCAACGGCGCGGCCACCCGGCCCGCCCTCGGCGCCGGCAGCCGGCCCGAGGTCCTGCCGCTGTCCTTCGCCCAGCAGCGCCTCTGGTTCCTGGCCGAACTCCAGGGCCCGAGCCCGACGTACAACATTCCGCTGGCCCTCGACCTCTCCGGCCCCCTCCGGGTCGACGCCCTCGAAGCCGCGTTCCACGACGTGCTGGCACGCCACGAAGTCCTCCGCACGGTCTTCGGTTCCGCGGACGGACAGCCGCGCCAGCACGTCCTCGCGCCGGAAGCGGTCGGCCCACTGCTGAGCACGGAGCCGTACGACGAGGTCGTGTACGCCCGGGCCGCCGCGCACACCTTCGACCTCGGCGGGGAACTCCCCTTCCGGGCCCGCTTGTTCTCCCGGGGAGCGAACGAGCACACCCTGCTGGTGGTCGTCCACCACATCGCCGGCGACGGCTGGTCCATGGCACCGCTCGCCCGCGACCTCTCCACCGCCTACACCGCCCGCCTCACCGGCGACGCCCCCGCGTGGCAGCCACTGGCCGTCCAGTACGCCGACTACACCCTCTGGCAGCGCGACCTCCTCGGCGACACGGAGACGCCCGACAGCGTCCTCACCCGCCAACTCACCTACTGGCGGACCGCCCTGGACGACCTGCCGGAGGAGCTGACGCTCCCCACCGACCGTCCCCGCCCAGCGGTGGCCGGTCACCGCGGCGGCACCGTCGACCTGGCCGTTCCCGGTGAACTCCACCGGAGCATCAGCGCGTTGGCCCAGGACGAGGGCGTGACGGTGTTCATGGTGCTGCAGGCGGCACTGGCCGTACTGCTCTCCCGCCTCGGCGCCGGCACCGACATCCCCATCGGCACGCCCATCGCGGGCCGCACCGACGAAGCCCTCGACGACCTGGTCGGCTTCTTCGTCAACACCCTCGTCCTGCGCACCGACCTCAGCGGCAACCCCTCGTTCACCGACCTCCTCCACCAGGTCCGCGACACCAGCCTCAACGCCTACGCCCACCAGGACATCCCCTTCGAACGACTGGTCGAAGCACTGGCACCGGCCCGATCCATGGCCCGCCACCCCCTCTTCCAGGTCATGCTCTCCCTCCAGAACAACACCCCACCCGTACTGGACCTCCCCGGGCTGACGGCCACCCCCGCACCCGCGGGTCCCGCGCCCGCCAAGTTCGACCTCGGCCTCACGCTCGACGAACACCACACCGCCGCAGGCGCCCCCGAAGGAATCCGCGGCACCCTCACCTACGCCCAGGACCTCTTCGACGCCCGCACCGCCGAGCGGATCGCGGAACGATTCCTGCGCGTCCTGCACGCCGTGATCGCAGTGCCGGCCGCGCCGGTCGGCGAGGTGGAACTGCTCGCACCGGACGAGCGGACGCGGATCCTCACCGAGTGGAACGCCACGCCGAACGTGCCGGTGACCGGCTCACTGCCGGAGCTGTTCGCCCGACAGGTCGCACGGACACCCGACGCGGTCGCGGTGGTATGCGGGGACACCGAGTTCACCTACGCACAACTGGACGCCCGGGCCAACGGCCTCGCCCACAGGCTCCTCGCCGAGGGCGTCGGGGCCGAGGACGCCGTCGCGGTACTGATGGAACGCTCCGCGGACCTGGTCGTCGCCCTGCTCGCCGTCCTCAAGGCCGGCGCCTGCTACGTCCCCCTCGACGCCCGCTACCCGCTCACCCACCGCCGCACCATCACCACCGAGACCGGCGCCACCGTCGTCCTCACCGACACCGCACTGCACCACCAGGCCACCGAACTGGGCCTCACGGTGTCCACCACCGACGGAGAGGCTTCACCCGACGCCCCTCAGGTGAACTGCCACGAACGGCAGCTGGCGTACGTGATGTACACCTCCGGCTCCACCGGCCGCCCCAAGGGCGTCGCCGTCACCCACCACGACATCACCACCCTCACCAACGACCACCGCTACACCAGCACGGCCACCGAACGCGTCCTCCTCCACTCCCCCCACTCCTTCGACGCCTCCACCTTCGAACTCTGGGTCCCACTCCTCAACGGCGGCACCACCATCGTCGCCCCACCCGGTGAAATGACGGCCACCTCGCTGGCCCGGTCGATCGCCCGGCACCGGGTGAGCCGGCTCTTCCTGACCATCGGCCTGTTCACGCTCTTCGCGGACGAGGACCCGGCCTGCTTCAGCGGCCTGCGCGAGGTGTGGACGGGCGGCGACGTCGTCTCCCCGGTCGCGGTCGCCCGGGTCCGGGAGGCCTGCCCGGACACCCTCGTCGTCAACGTCTACGGCCCGACCGAGACCACGACCTTCGCCACCGCACACCCCGTCGCGGACACCAGCGAGGCGCTGCCGATCGGCGGTCCGCTGGACGGCATGCGCGCCTACGTCCTGGACGCCCGCCTGCAGCCCGTGCCCGCGGGTGTCGCGGGTGATCTCTACCTGGCCGGCCACGGCCTCGCCCGCGGCTACCTCGCGCGCCCCGCCCTCACCGCGGAGCGCTTCACCGCCGACCCCCACGGCACCCCCGGCGAGCGGATGTACCGCACCGGCGACCTCGCCCGCTGGAACGAGCAAGGCGAACTGGAGTACGCCGGACGCGCCGACCAGCAGATCAAACTCCGCGGCTTCCGCATCGAACCCGGAGAGATCGAAGCCGCACTGGCCGCGCACCCCGCCGTCGGCCAGGCCCACGTCCTCCTCCGCGAGGACACCCCCGGCGACAAACGCCTCATCGGCTACCTCGTCCCGGCCTGCTCCCCGGACGGGCTGGACGTCACCGACGTCCGGGCCGCACTGTCGGCGGCACTGCCCGAGTACATGGTCCCGGCCGGGTTCGTCGTCCTGGACGCCCTCCCCCTCACCCCCAACGGCAAGCTCGATCGCAACGCCCTCCCCGCACCCGACCACACCCCGCTTACCGGACGCACACCCCGCACACCGCAGGAAGAAGTCCTCTGCGAGATCTTCGCCCAGGTCCTCGGCCTGCCCCGGATCGGCATCGACGACAGCTTCTTCGACCTCGGCGGCCACTCCCTCCTCGCCACCCGCCTGGCCAGCCGGATCCGCACCGCCCTCGGTGTCGAACTACCGATCCGCGTGCTCTTCGAAGCCCCCACCGTCGCCACCCTGGCACGACGCCTGGACACCGTCGCGAGGGCCCGTCCCGCCCTGACCGCGGGTGCCCGACCCGATGCGCTGCCGCTGTCCTACGCCCAGCAACGCCTCTGGTTCCTCGCCGAACTCGAAGGCCCCAGCCCCACCTACAACATCCCCCTCGCCCTCCACCTCACCGGCGCACTCGACACCACCGCCCTCGAAGCCGCCCTCCACGACGTCGTCGCACGACACGAAGTCCTCCGCACCGTCTACCCCACCGTCGACGGTCACCCGCAGCAGCAGGTACGCCCGACGGACTCCATCGGCACGCTGCTCTCCGTCGAGCCGCACGACGCGGACGCGGTCGGCCGGGCCGCCGCGCACACCTTCGACCTCCGCAACGAACTCCCGCTCCGCGCCTGGCTCTTCGAGCACGCCACAGGGGAGCACACGCTGCTGGTGGTCGTCCACCACATCGCCGGCGACGGCTGGTCCATGGCACCACTCGCCCGCGACCTCTCCACCGCCTACACCGCCCGCCTCACCGGCGACGCCCCCGCATGGCAGCCACTCGCCGTCCAGTACGCCGACTACACCCTCTGGCAGCGCAACCTCCTCGGCGACACGGAGACGCCCGACAGCGTCCTCACCCGCCAACTCACCTACTGGCGGGAGAACCTGCGCGACCTCCCCGAAGAGCTGTCACTCCCGGCCGACCGCAGCAGGCCCGCCGTCGCCGGCCGTCGTGGCGGCACCGTCGACCTCGCGGTTCCCGGTGAACTTCACCGGCAGCTGAGTGAGTTGGCCCAGGACGAGGGCGTGACGGTGTTCATGGTGCTGCAGGCGGCGCTGGCCGTGCTGCTCTCCCGTCTCGGCGCCGGCACCGACATCCCCATCGGCACGCCCATCGCGGGCCGCACCGACGAAGCCCTCGACGACCTGGTCGGCTTCTTCGTCAACACCCTCGTCCTGCGCACCGACGTCGCGGGAGACCCCACCTTCGCCGACGTCCTGGGCCGGGTCCGTGACACCAGCCTCAACGCCTACGCCCACCAGGACCTGCCCTTCGAGCGACTGGTGGAGGAGCTGGCACCGGCCCGATCCATGGCCCGCCACCCCCTCTTCCAGGTCATGCTCTCCCTCCAGAACAACACCCGGGTCACCCTCGATCTCCCCGGGCTGGAGGTCACTCCCGCACCCACAGGATCCGCACCCGCCAAGTTCGACCTCGGTCTCACGCTGAGCGAGACCTTCGCCGCGGACGGCACGGCCGGAGGAATCCGCGGCACGCTCGCCTACTCCCTGGATCTCTTCGAGGCCGGGACAGCCGAGCGGATCGCCGAACGATTCCTCCGCGTCCTGCACGCCGTCACCACCACCCCGGACCTGCCGGTCAGCACCGTCGACGTACTCGGCCCCGAAGAGCGCCGGCGGATTCTGGTCGAGTGGAACGACACCACGCACGACGTCCCCGAAACCACCGTCCACCAGCTCATCGAAACCCA
>NZ_JBHJRC010000391.1:0-6655 GCF_042261735.1 Kitasatospora sp. NPDC056327
CCGCCCCCCGCTGCTGCTACTGCTGCCCGCGGCGATCATCATGATCCCGCTGGTCGCCTATCCGATCTACCAGCTCGGTCTGCTGTCCGTGCTGGACTTCGGCCAGGCGCAGGCCTCCGGCGGCGTCCCGACCAGCTTCGTCGGCTTCGGCAACTACCAGAAGATCCTGAGCGACGGGCAGTTCTGGTCGGTGCTGCTGCAGACGATCGGCTTCGCCGCGTTCTGCGTGGTCGCCACCCTGGCCGTCGGCGCCACCCTCGCGGTGCTGCTGACCAGGGTGGGCCGGGTGCCCCGGCTGGTGCTGACCACGGCCGCCATGGCGGCCTGGGCGGCGCCGGCGATGACCGGGTCGACGGTGTGGAGCTTCCTGTTCGACACCAACCTGGGCCTGGTGAACAAGACCCTGGTGGACCTCGGTCTGGACGGCTTCCACGAGTACAACTGGTTCTACGACAAGTGGTCGGCCTTCCTGATCGTCGGTGCCGTCGTCGTCTGGCACTCGTTCCCGTTCGTCATGGTGACGCTCTACGCGGGCATCAAGGCGATCCCGACCGAGGTGCTGGAGGCGGCGTCGCTGGACGGCGCCGGCACCTGGACCACCTTCCGCCGGATCACCGCCCCGATGCTCCGGCCGATCCTGACCATCGTGGTGATCCAGTCGGTCATCTGGGACTTCAAGGTCTTCACCCAGATCTACGTGATGACCGAGGGCGGCGGCATCGCCGGCCAGAACCTGGTGCTCAACGTCTACGCGTACCAGAAGGCCTTCGCCTCCTCCCAGTACGGGCTGGGCGCGGCCATCGGCGTGATCATGCTCCTGATCCTGGTGATCCCCACCGTCCTCTACATCCGCTCGCTGCGCAGGACGGGGAACGAACTGTGAACGCCCGTAGCCGCTGGCGCCTGGGCGCCAACACCACCGCCCTCCTGGTGGCGGCCGTCACCGCCTTCCCGATCTTCTGGATGGTGCTCTCGGCCATCAAGCCGAAGGGGGAGGTGCAGTCGCTCGACCCCCGGCCGTGGACGGCGCACCCGACGCTGGAGAGCTTCCGCCAGGTCCTCAGCGTGGACGGCTTCGGCCGGTACTTCCTGAACAGCCTGGTGATCGCGCTGTCGGTGGTGGCGCTCTCCGCACTGGTGGTCTTCCTCGCGGCGGTCGCGGTGACCAGGTTCAACTTCCGCTTCCGCACGACCATCATGGTGATGTTCCTGATCGCCCAGATGATCCCGGTCGAGGCGCTGACCATCCCGCTGTTCTTCATGTTCCGCGACGCCGGCCGGTTCGCGCCGGGCATCGGGCTCAACACCCTGGCCTCGCTGATCCTGGTGCAACTGGCGTTCTCGCTGCCCTTCGGGATCTGGATGATGCGGGGCTTCGTCGCCGCCGTCCCGGTGTCGATCGAGGAGGCCGCGCAGATCGACGGCGCGAGCCGGGCCCGCATCCTGTGGACGATCCTGCTGCCGCTGGTCGCCCCGGGGCTGGCCGCGACCAGCGTGTTCTCCTTCATCGCGGCGTGGAACGACTTCGTCTTCGCCAAGACCTTCATCATCAGTGCGACCGACAACCAGACGCTCCCCTCGGCGCTGCTGGTGTTCTTCAAGCCGGACGAGAACGACTGGGGCGGCATCATGGCGGCCTCCACGCTGATGACCGTCCCGGTGCTGATCTTCTTCATCGCGGTGCAGCGCAAGCTGGTCTCCGGGCTGGCGGGCGCCGTCAAGGACTAGGGACCGGGCCTGGGACCGGAGCCGGCAGGGCGCCGGTCCCAGGGGGCCGGGGACCTCGACGGAACCCCCGCGACGAAGGGGCTGCGACGGGTGAAGCGTCCGGTGGCATGGCGGTGGGGTCCATGAACCGGGAGCGTGCCGACGGGCAGCTCGCGCAGACAGCCGAGACGGTGGGCCTCGCCCACCGTCTCGGAGCGCGTGTCCGGCTGCGCGGCGGCTGGGCGATGGACTTCTTCCCCGGTGAGTGGACCCGCGACCACGAGGACGTCGACCGGTTCGTCCCGGCGGCCGACGCCCCGGCGCTCGCCGCCGGGCCGGCGGCCCTGGGGTACCGGCCGGCGCCACGGTCCCCCGGGAGGGCCGGCGGAGCCGGTCAGCCGACGCCGCGCGGCCGGAACTGGACGCTGATCCGGGGCCCGGCCGGCCGGGCCGTCTTGGGAACCGCGTGCTCCCAGGTCCGCTGGCACGAGCCGCCCATCACCAGCAGGTCCCCGTGTCCGAGCCGGTGCCGCAGCACCGGGCCGCCCCCGCCCCGGGGGCGCAGCAGCAGCGCCCGGGGTTCGCCGACGGAGAGGATCGCCACCATGGTGTCCTCGCGCTCGCCGCGGCCGATCCGGTCGCCGTGCCAGGCGACGCTGTCCCGGCCGTCGCGGTAGTAGCAGAGGCCCAGGGTGCGGAACGGCTCGCGCAGCTCTCCCGCGTAGTGGGCGCTCAGCGCCGTGCGGGCCTCCCCGAGCACGGGGTGCGGCGTGGGGTCCTGCTCCCGGTAGGAGGCGAGCAGCCGGGGGACGGCCACGGTCCGTTCGTACATCTCGCGCCGTTCGGCCCGCCAGGGGACCTCGGCGGCCAGCTGTTCGAACAGTCGGTCCGCCCCGTGCAGCCAGCCGGGCAGGACGTCCACCCAGGCGCCCGCCCCCAGCACCTCGCGGCGTACGCCCGTCAGCGGCCCGAGGACGGGTCCGGCCGGGCCGGGGTCGTCGAACAGCGACGGCTGGAGGTGGATGCCGGTGGTGCACATGGTCACCAGCCTACGCCGAGAATCGAACAAATATCCGAATGAACGGGTGGGGGCGACTCCGGGCCCCCGGGGTGGCGCCCGGGAGGCCGATTTCCGACCAGGCCCGGTGGCCTGCTACTGTTCAACCCGTCGAGAGGAAACGATCTTCGCGAAGCGGAGGGCGGATCCGGCTCGGTCAGGCGTCAGTGGTGCTACCAGAGCACGTCCTACTTTCAGTAGGGAGAGTCCGTGCAACCCGGGCCTGGCGCTCCAGCGGAAGCGGCCGCTCCCCGAACGGGGGGCGGCCGCTTCGTCGTTGTGCGTACGCCGTGGGCCCTGCCCGGTCGGTTCGGTGGGCCCGGTCGGCCCCGCGGCCCGTGGGCCCTATCGCATCCGGCGGCTTGAAACCCACTCCCGTGGCCGACTACCGGCCAAGCTCCCGTGCCAGGTGGATCGTTCGTTCGTACGACGCACGGGTGTCCGGACAGCGGTGTTGCCCCGGAGGCAGAGCTGATGAGGCGTCAGAGAATGGCTGAAAACTCTTTCTGACGGTGTGAATATGCCACTGGAACGTTCATTGCGGGGTGTCGGGCAGTAGCCTTCCGTGTCGAACCCGCCACTGGTCGTGGCGTTCCGGCCGGCGCCCGGTGGCCTTGCCCCGCTGCGCCGTTTCCCTCCCGAACCCTCCGAAGGAGCCCGAGTGCCGGGTATCGACGAGTGCCTGTCCCGGGCGATGGCGATCGCCGGGGCCCGCGCCGCCAGCCTGATCGACTGGAGCAGCGGGCTCGCCCTGGGCAGCGTCGGAGTCAGTCCGACCGGCGACCACGAGACCACGGCCGCCGAGGCAACCGACCTGGTGCGAGCGGCTGTTGAGGCCGGAACCTTCACCGCGTCGGAGGACCGCGAGGCACCGCTGCAGGACATCATCCTGACCGCCGGCCGCAGCTACCACCTGCTTTGCTTCATCGATACCGTCTTCGACAGCCGGCTCGTCCTGCACCTCTGGCTGGACCGCGCCGAGGGCAACCTCGCCGGCGCCCGATTCCGCCTGCAGTCACTCGCCGAGGAACTGGTGCTCGGATGACGAACCCCGTCACGAGCCGGCCGGGCGCCGGTGCGGGAACCGCCGCCGGCGCGGGTGCGGCCGTCGGGTTCCGGCCACCGGACGGCGCCGCCGGGCCGCCCTCCGCCACACCGGCCGTCGGCCCGGCCGCCGCGCTCCCCGTCACCCTCCCCGGCGCCCCGGCCGCCGCCGGGCCGCCCGTCGCCGCGCCTGCCGCCGTCGGGCCGCCCGCGGGACCCGCTTCCGGCGGGCCGGCCGTCTGGACCCCCGGCGCCGCGGCCGAGCGGCTCGCCGGTGAACGCGCCACCGGCGCCCTGCGCGGCCCCGCCGGAACCGTCTACCTCGTCGACGGCCTGGTCTCCCACGCCGAGTCCGACCGTGCACCCGACCTGGCCACCCTGCTCACCGCCTCCGGCCGGCTCACCCGCGAGACCTGGCAGGACGCCGTCCACCGGTTCGGCCCCTACGCCCGGGTCGGCGAGGCGCTGGTCGACCAGGGCCGGCTGACCCGGGGCGAGCTCGAACTCTGCCACCTCGGTGCCCTCTACGACGCCGCCTGCTTCCTGTTCGACACCCCCGCCACCCTGGCCTCCTGGACCTTCGCGCCGGGCGTGCGGCACTGGCTCGGCCCGGTGGCCGCGGTCGGTGCCCACCGGCTCCGCCGGGAGGCCGAACGCCGCCGGCACCTGCTGGACCGGATCTGGCCCTCGGCACAGTTGGACACCGCGCCGCTGTGCCGCGCGGCCGGGCAGGCGGCCCCGGCCCCCGTTCCCGGCCGCCACGCCCGCCGGGTCCGCCCGCCGACCCGGCGCCAGTGCGACCTGCTCGACCACGCGGACGGCCGGAGAACCCCGGCGGAACTGGCCCGGCTGCTCGGCCGCTCCGCGTTCGCGACCACGGCGGACGTCCGCCGGCTCGCCGCCGCCGGCCTGCTGACCCGGCCCGACGCGGGCTGTGCGGCGGGCGTGGGGGCGGGGGGCGCCGGGGTGGCCGCGGGCCCGGGCGCCGACGGCGGGTCCGGCACCGTCGGTGCGCCCGGCGCGGTGCGGGGCGTGCTGCCGGGTGTGGTGCCGGCACCCCGGGCGCCCGGTGGTCTGCACCGCCGGGTACCGGGCGCGGCGCTCGCCGCGCTCGCCGGCGACGCGACCGGCCTCGCCCCGGCGCCCGCCCCGGCGCCCGCCCCGGCGCCCGCTCCGGCTCCGCCGACCGTTCCGCCCGGGGTTCCCGCACCGGCTCCGGCTCCCCGGCCGGCCGCCGTCCTCCCGTCCACCGCCGCCGACCCGGACATCGCGCTGCTGATCCGGATCCGAACCCTTCTGGAGGCCCGACTTTGAACCACTCTCCGCCCGCGACCCCGCCCTCACGGCCATGAGGCGGGCGCTCAAGCAGCGTGTCGGAAGGAGACAACTGATCGCCTTGGAGACCGACATCCTCGCCGAACTCCGCGCCCTCGGACACCGGGTGCCGCACCTCGCGGGCGGCCTGGTCGCCACCGTGGACGGGATGCTGGTCGCCCACGACACCCACGGGACCGAGCCCTCGGCCCTGGCGGCGATGACCGCCGCCTCGCTCGGTCTGGCCCAGCGGCTGGCCGACAGCACCGGCCAGGGCGAGTTCCGGGAGTCACTGGTCCGCGGCGAGCACGGGTGTGTCGCCACCTACGCGGCCGGCGGCAGCTGCGTGCTCACCCTCCTCGCCCACCCGGACGCGAACGTCGGCCGCCTGAACCTGGAGGCCCGCCGCTCCGCCCGGCGCATCGCCGCACTCCTCAACGACACCCTGCAACCCAAGGAAGCCCGGGAGCACTGACCCGCCCCGGGCCCGCAGGGCGGTCCGAACGACCTCCCGGACCTCTCCTGGTCCTCCGACTCCCCCCGATATCCATCGGCTCTCACCGACGAACTGGAGACACCGCCATGACCGACGCCGCAGGCGCGCTGAAGCAGACCATGACCGTGATCGAGGGCGCCATCGGCGCGGCCCTCGTCGACTACAACAGCGGCATGGCACTGGCCACCCTCGACGGCCCCGGCGGCCTCGACCTCAACGTGGCCGCCGCCGGGAACACCGACGTGGTCCGGGCCAAGATGCGCACCATGGACATGCTGGGCCTCAGCGACGGGATAGAGGACATCCTCATCACCCTCAGCAGCCAGTACCACCTGATCCGCCCCCTCACCAGCCGGACCGGCAAGGGCCTGTTCCTCTACCTGGCGCTGGACAAGGGCCGGGCCAACCTGGCGATGGCCCGGCACCAGCTGACCAAGATCGAGGCCGACCTGGAGGTCTGACCGCCCGGCGGGTCGGGCGACCGGCTCGGGGCCCGTGTGCCCGGTCAGTCCGTGTCTTCGGTCCGGACGACCTCGCCGCCGGGCAGGCTCGCGAAGCGGGTGCCGCCCGGCGTGGTCACGCTCCACGGTCCCAGCAGCGCGTGGGGCGGGACGGACAGCGTCCTGCTGCCGGGCCCGGCCTCGGCCGTTGCCACGGCTTCGGTCGCGGCCGAGAAGGCCAGTTCCAGTCCGCCGCCCGGGGTCACCCGGGCGGCGCGGACCGTCCGGCCGACCAGAGTGAGCAGTGCTCCGGTGGGCCGGACGGTCAGCGCGGGGAAGCAGCGCGTGACCTCCGTCGGACGGGTGAGGCGGAACTCCCCGGTGACCCGGACCGTCACCGGCCCGTCGAGCGTGAGGTCGAGACGGTCGCCGCCGCCGACCGCCGTGACCCGGCGGCCGGTCAGGACGGCGGCGAGCGCGTCGGCGGCGCCTGTCGCGTGTCGTGTGGTCTGCATGCGGACAGTATGCGGTGGGGCCGCGGGGCCGTGACGCCGTGGCCCCCGGGCACGGGGCGGTTCGGCGCCGGTCCGGGCGCTG
>NZ_JBHJRC010000392.1:0-6622 GCF_042261735.1 Kitasatospora sp. NPDC056327
CCACCCGGCCCCGGCGATCCCGCTGTTCGACCGCCCCTGTGCGCCCGCGCCGCGCCGCCCACCGCGGCGGCGTCGGCCCACCGCTCCCCCACCGCGCTTCCCCCGAACCGGACTTCGCACGTCACGGCACCCGGGAGCCGGTGGCACCCCGTCAGGTCGCACGCCCCACCCCGGTCTCGAAACGATCCCCCGACACCGGCGCCCCGGGCCGGGCGGGGGACCGGCGGGCGGGGGCACCAGGCGGGGCCCGGGGGCACCGGGCGGGGCCGCACCGGCGGGCCGGGGGGCGAGTCGACGCGGTGCCGGGCAACGGTCGACGCTGCGCCGACACCGCGGGCCGCCGTCCTGGCATGCTCGCTCCAGGGCAGGGCCGCCGCCCCACCGGCGGCCGCCCGGTTCCTCCCCCCGTGCCGACCGGGGCGGCGCGGGGGGGCAGTCGTGGGGCGGCGGGTACGGCGCGGCACGGAGGGGGAACCCGCCGCTCCGGCCGCTCCGCACCGGGAACCGCCCGTGGTACCTTCGCGGCGGCCTGCACCACGACCCGTGCGGCGACGGGCCGCACGGCGACCTGCGCGACGGCCTACGCGGTGACCTTGGCGAGGAACGCCGAGAGATTGGCCACCGTACGGTCGATCCGCTCCGCCACGGTGAGCGACTCGTGGAGCCTGGTGCCGACCTCCTTCCTGCCGCGCACGTAGAGCGAGCAGGCGAGATCCGCGCACATGTAGGCACCGACCGAGTTGCCCTGCTTCCCCGCCCGGCCCGCCCGGGGAGCGACCAGCAGGGAGACTCCCCCGGTGTGGGTGGTCACGCAGAGCGAGCAGATGCTGCGCCGGGCCTGCCAGGCCCCGGCGCCACTGGCCCGCAGGGCGACCCCGACCGGCCGGCCGTCGAACACGGTGACGAGGTAGGCGCGGTCGGGGGCCTGCGGGTCGCGCCAGCCCAGGAAGTCCAGGTCGTCCCAGGGGCGTTCGGCCAGGTCGCGCGGAACGTTCAGCCGCGACGCCTCACCCTTGGTGCAGTTCACGAAGGCGGCGCGGATCTCGGGTTCGGTCAACGGCTTCATAGGATCCAAAGTAAATTACCTAGGACTCCTAGGCAAATGTATGATGAGCCCAGGCGAGCGAGAGGACGGACATGGCACGCGTGGGACTGAACGCCGAACGCCTCACCCGGGCGGGGGCGGAACTCGCCGACACGGTGGGCTTCGACAAGGTGACCGTCTCCGCGCTCGCGCGGCAGTTCGGCGTCAGGGACGCGAGCCTCTACTCCCACGTCAGGAACTCCCGGGACCTCAAGACCCGGATCGCCCTGCTCGCCCTGGAGGAGCTCGCCGACCGGGCGGCCGCCGCCCTGGCCGGCCGGGCCGGGAGGGACGCCCTCGCCGCGTTCGCCGACGCCTACCGCGACTACGCGCGCGAACACCCCGGCCGCTACGCCGCCGCCCGGTTCGAGCTCGACCCGGAGACCGCCCGCAACAGCGCCGGCGCCCGCCACGCGCAGATGACCAGGGCCGTCCTGCGCGGCTACGACCTCGCCGAACCCGACGAGACCGACGCCGTCCGCCTGCTCGGCAGCACCTTCCACGGCTACGTCGCCCTCGAACAGGCAGGCTCCTTCCAGCACACCCCGCGCACCACCGACCACACCTGGCCGCGCATCATCGACGCCCTGGACGCCCTCCTGCGGAACTGGCCCGCCGCCCGCTGAGCCGTTCGCCCCGGCAGGCCGCGCAGGCCGGGCAGGAACCTGGGGCGTGTCCGCCGCCGACAGCTTCAGGCGCGTTCGCCCCGGCGCGCCGGGCGGGAACGGCGGACGGGTGTGCGGCCCCGGCGCGCCGGGCACCGTTCCGGACCGGCCGCGGAGGCGGGCGGATGATCGGCGGACCCGCGGTCCGTTCGCCGGCCGCACGGCCACCGGCGCCTCGCGCCCCCACCACGGCAACGTCGCCGGGGCTGCCGTCCCAGGGGGGCGGGGGCGGGCGTACCCCGGCGCCGCGGCCCGGACGGCGCTCCGCAGGACCCTACCCGGCCGTGGCCGGCGGCCTCCCGCCGCCGGGACGGGCAACCGATCGGTGTCGACGGCCCGGACGGTCCCGGACGGTCCCGGGGAGCGCCGGGATCGCACCGGCCCGCGCCCGCGAGCCGTCAGGGCCCCGCCGGTGCCTGCGCGCCCCCGGCCGCGGTGGTCGCGAAGCGCCGGCGGTAGTCGGTGGGCGTGGTGTCCAGGTGCCGGGCGAAGGCGCGGCGCAGCGTCTCGTCGCTGCCCAGCCCGCTGTGCCGGGCAGCGGCGGTGACGCTGTGACCGTCGAGGAGGAGCTGCTGCGCGCGGTCCAGCCGCACCCGTTCGACCCAGCGGGCGGGGGTGGTGTCCAGCCCGGTGCGGAAGAGCCGGGTCAGGTGACGGGTGCTGACGGCGGCGGTGGCGGCCATCGCGGGCAGGCTGTGGTCGGCGGCCGGATCGGCGAGGACGGCCTCGGTGAGCGTGCGCAGCAGGTCGCCGCGGGCCGGCGGGGTGGCGAGCGCGGTGGAGAACTGGGACTGGCCGCCGGGGCGCTGCATGAACACCACGAGTTCGCGGGCGATCTCCCGGGCCGCGCCGGCGCCGTGGTCGTGCTCGACCAGCGCGAGGGCGAGGTCGATGCCCGCGCTGATGCCCGCGCCGGTGTGGAAGCGGCCGTCCCGCACGTGGAGGGCGTCCGGTTCGACCCGCACCCGGGGGTGACGACGGGCCAGGGTGGCGGCGTGCCGCCAGTGGGTGGTGACGCGGCGGCCGTCGAGCAGGCCGAGCGCGGCGAGGACGAAGGCGCCGCTGCACACCGAGGCCACCCGCCGGGCCCGGCCGGCGAGGGCACCCGCGGCGCCGAGCAGTGCCTCGTCGGGGCCCTCCTCCGCGAGGTGCTCGGCCCCGGCGATCACCAGGGTGTCGACGGCGCCGGCGGCGTCCGGCGGGACGGTGCCCGCCAGTGCCACGCCGTTGGAGGCGGTGACGGTGCCGCCGTGCGGGGAGACCAGCACGGTCCCGTAGGGATCGCCGAACCGGCCCGCCTGGTGGAAGACCTCCAGGGGGCCGCTGACGTCGAGCAGGGTCACGGCGTCGAACACGAGGAAGGCCACCCGGCCGGTCATGTCCGGATCCGTGGTGCGAACGGCTGAATGGACATGGCGCCAGCCTACGCCCCGGGGCGAGGGTGGAGGAGTCCACCGAGCGGCAGAGCGTCACAGACCGAACCGAGGAAGTCATCATGAGCGAGACGATCGCGGGCGTGCGGATCCCCGACAGCGCGCTGGCCCAGGAGGCCACCGAACTGGTCCGGGAGGCGGCCTCCCCGCTGCTGTTCGACCACTCCCGCCGGGTGTTCCTGTTCGGGGCGCTGCGCGGGGCCGAGCAGGAGCTGGACTTCGACCCCGAACTGCTCTACGTCGGGGCGATGTTCCACGACCTGGGGCTCACCGGGCGGTTCGCCCGCCGGGACCAGCGCTTCGAGATCGACGGCGCGGACGAGGCCCGCCGCTTCCTCCACGCCCACGGCATCACCGGCGAGGCGGCCGACCGGGTGTGGACCGCCGTCGCCCTGCACACCACCCCGGAGATCCCGCTGCACATGGCACCCGAGATCGCCCTGGTCACGCGCGGTGTGGAGCTGGACGTCCTCGGCATCGGCTACCACGCCGTCACCGACGAGGAGCGGGCCGCCGTCACCGCCGCGCACCCCCGGCCCGACTTCAAGAACCGGATCCTCGCCGCGTTCACCGAGGGCATCAGGGACCGGCCCGCCACCACCTTCGGCAACGTCAAGGCCGATGTCCTGGCGCACTTCGTGCCGGGCTTCGAGCGCGGCGACTTCGTCGAGGTGATCCGCGGCTCCGCCTGGGCGGAGTGACCGCGGGCACCCTGCGCGGGACCGCTTCCGGGCCCGGGCCGGGTGCCCGGGCCCGGTCCGGTTTGTCGGACCCCGGTGGCAGCATGGCGGGTGCGGGCCGGAACGGGCCGGCCCGGACGGGGGCGACGGAAAGAGGGGCGGGAAACGATGGGCTTCCTGGGGACGTGGTGTCTGCTGCCCATGCGGGCCGACGCCATCGCACGGTACGCGCCGGAGCTGCTGCCGGCCATCGAGGCGGAGGCGGCCTCGCCCGCCGCCGAGGCCTTCCTCCGGCGGTGGCGGGCGAGCGGGAGCACCGAGGAGGTCCGCCACGACGTGGTGGAGTCGGGCGCGCCGGCCGCGCTGGACGTGCGGATCGGCCGCGTCCACGAGGCCTGGGAGGAGGGCGGTGACGCCTCGCTGCCCTCGCTCGCCGTCTCCGTACGCGGCAGCCACCCTGCGGCGGCGCTGGCCTACGCCCTCGGGCCAGCCCGCTTCGGCGGCCTGCCGGGCTGGTTCGGGGACCTCGTGCTCACCCCCGAACAGGTCCGCCGGACGCTCCCGGCCGTCGAGTGCGCCTTCACCTGGACGGCCCGCGACCGGCACCGGGCCGCGGTACTGCTGGCCGCCGCCCTGCGGGACGAGGGCGACGCGTACGACATCGACACCCTCCTCGACGGCGTCCCCCCGGTCTGGCGGGCGGCGGCGGACGCCGGGCGGGGGCTGCTGGGCGCGCACTTCGTTCCCTGAGGACGGGCCGCCCCCGTACGTGCTCGCCCCGTACCTGCCGGCCCCGGGGGCACCCCGTCCCCGGACGCGCCGCCGCCCGCGCGGCGGGACAATGCGGGAGGGCGGCGCCGCAGGAGGTGGCCGTGGGAGGGAGGCCCCGGAGGAGGTGGCCGTGGACCCGACCCGCGCGACCACCGTGGCCCTGGTGACGAGCCGCGCCGGGCTGGAGTACGACGACGACCTGCCCCTCGTCACCGGCGCGCTGGCCGCCCACGGGCTGACGGCGGAACCGGTCCGCTGGGACGCGCCGGGGACGGCGTGGGAACGGTTCGGCGGCGCGGTCGTCCGCTCGGTCTGGGACTACGTCGAGCGGATCGACGCGTTCCTGTCCTGGGCCGACCGCACCGCCCGCGTCACCCGGCTCTGGAACCCGGCGCCCCTGATCCGCTGGAACAGCGACAAGCACTACCTGCGCGAGCTCGCCCGGCAAGGGGTGCCCGTCGTCCCGACCCGATTCCTGGCGCCCGGGGCCCCGTTCGACCCGCGCGACCTCGACGGGGCGGACGGCGTCGTGGTCAAACCGGCGGTCTCCGCGGGCGCGCTGGACACCGCCCGGTACGAGCGGGGCGCGCACGCCGAGGCCGCCCGGCACGTCCGGATGCTGCTGGAGCGGGGCCGCGCGGCGATGGTCCAGCCGTACCTGCCCCGGGTGGCGGAGGGCGAGCGGGCGCTGGTCCTCCTCGACGGCGTCCTCAGCCACGCCGTCCGCAAGGAGCCGCTGCTCACCGAGCCCGGCGTGATCGACAACGACCGGATGCCGCACCCCGGCCTCGCGCCGTACCGGCCGTCCGGTGCGGAGGTCCGCACCGCGCTGGCCGCCCTCGCGGCCCTGCCCCGGCGGACGGTCGCCCGACCGCCCGCCCCGCTCTTCGCCCGGGTGGACCTGGTGCTCGGCGCCACCGGGGAACCCCTGGTCCTGGAGCTGGAACTCGTCGAACCGAACCTCTTCCTGACCACCGACCCCGGCGCCCCGGCCCGCTTCGCCGAGGCGGTCGCGGCCCGCGCGGCGGCACCCCGCCGACCCCACCCCCGGACAGCGCCGTGACAACGGCCCCGGCGGTCACCGGGCCCGCCGCACGCAGCCGCGGACGGCCTCCGCCGCCGCGTGGAACACCCGGCCGCCGTGCGGGGAGGCGCAGCGCGGCTCCAGGAGGAAGGCGATCCGCCGGAGTGCGTCGACCGGGTGCCCGCCTCCGCCGTTCGCCCGGCGCCGGCGCCCGGCCCGGGCCCGTGCGCACGCATGGGCACCCCGACGCGGGGCAGGCGCAGGCCATGGGGACCACACACGTCGAAACGGAACGTAAGTACCACGGAACCGCGCTGCCGGAACGGCTCGACCTCGTGGCGGGCGTCGCCTCGGTGGAGCGGGCCGACCGGCAGGCGCTCGACGCCGTCTACTACGACACCCCGGACCTGCGGCTGCTGCGCCGGCACATCACCCTGCGCCGGCGCACCGGGGGCGAGGACGCCGGCTGGCACCTCAAGCTGCCGGTCGCCGCCGACGCGCGCCGGGAGATCGCCCTGCCGCTGACCGCGGGCGGCCCGCAGGACGTCCCGGACGAGTTCGCCCGGCTCCTGACCGCCTACACGCGTGACGCCGGACTCGGGCCGGTCGCCCATCTGCGCACCCGCCGGGCCCGGCTGCTGCTGCGGGACGACCGCGGCGACCCGCTCGCGGAGATCACCGAGGACCGGGTCGCGGCCCAGGTCCTGGGCGCCCTGCCGACCGGCGGAGGGGCGGCGGCCGGCGGCGGGGAGGCGGCCGGCGGCGGGGAGGCGGCCGGCCCCGGGAGCCGTGCGGAGGTCAGCGGCTGGACGGAGTTCGAGGTCGAGCTGGACGGCGCCGGGACGTCCCTGCTGGACCGGCTGGAGACCGCGTTCACCGAGGCGGGGCTGGTGCGCTCGCCCTGGTCGTCGAAGCTCGCGCACGCGATCGGCGTCGACGGCGGCCACGGCTGCCCGGGGCCGGCC
>NZ_JBHJRC010000393.1:0-6587 GCF_042261735.1 Kitasatospora sp. NPDC056327
TACCTTCGTCGGCCGCGTCTTTTGTTTATACGAGACAGGGCCGGGCACGGCCGGTCGGCCCGTGCGGCGGGTCGGCGGGCACGACCGGTCGGCGGACCCGTCCGGCCGGTGGCCGGCCCGGGCCCGCGGGCCCGTCGGGTCAGTGGTCGCGGTAGTACTCGGCGAGCATGAAGGCCAGGTCGAGCGCCTGCGAGTGGTTCAGCCGCGGGTCGCAGGCCGTCTCGTACCGCCGGGACAACGAGTCCTGCTCGACGGCGGTGCTTCCGCCCAGGCACTCGGTCACGTCGTCGCCGGTGAGCTCCAGGTGGACGCCCCCGGGGTGCGTGCCCAGGGCCCGGTGCACCTCGACGAACCCGCTGAGCTCGTCGGCGATCCGGTCGACGTGCCGGGTCTTGTGGCCGGTGTCGGTGACGAAGGTGTTGCCGTGCATCGGGTCGCTCACCCAGCACACCGGCGCCTCCTCGGTGGCGACCTTCTCCACCAGCAGCGGCAGCTGGTCCCGCACCCGGTCCGCGCCCATCCGCACGATGAACGTCAGCCGCCCGGGCTCGCGGTCGGGGTCCAGGCGGTCGACGTACCGCAGCACGGTGTCCGCGGTCGCGGTCGGGCCGAGCTTGACGGCGATCGGGTTGGCGATCCCCGCGAAGTACTCGATGTGGGGCCCGTCGATCCGGCGGGTGCGCTCCCCGATCCACAGCAGGTGCCCGCTGGTGGCGTACCGCTTCCCGGTCGTGGGGTCGGTGCGGGTGAGCGGCCGCTCGTAGTCCAGGAGCAGGCCCTCGTGGCTGACGTAGAAGTCGGTGCCGGCGAACCTGCGGGTGTCGCCGCCGCACGCGCGCAGGAAGGCCAGGGCCCGGTCGATCTCGTCGGCGAGCCGCTCGTAGCGCTGCCCGCTGGGCGAGGCGGCGACGAAGGCCCGGTTCCACTCGTGCACCTGGACCAGGTCGGCGAAGCCGCCGGAGGTCAGGGCGCGCACCAGGTTCAGGGTCGTCGCCGACACCTCGTACATGCGCAGCATGCGCGCCGGGTCGGGGGTGCGCTCCTCCTCGGTGAACGCGGCGCCGTTGACCGCGTCGCCCCGGTAGACGGGCAGCCGGGTGGCGCCGCGCTGCTCGAACGGCTGGGAGCGTGGCTTGGCGAACTGGCCCGCCATCCGGCCCAGTTTGACCACCGGCAGCGACGCGCCGTGCATCAGGACGACCGCCATCTGCAGCAGGGTGCGCAGCTTGCCGTCGACCGACTCCGGCGTGGCACCGGCGAACGTCTCCGCGCAGTCGCCGCCCTGCAGCAGCAGCGCCTCGCCCCGGGCGACGGCGCCGAGCCGGGAGCGCAGCGCCTCGCACTCCGCCGCGAACACCAGCGGGGCCGCCTGCTCCAGCCGTCCGGTGACCTCCCGCAGCCGTGCCGGGTCGGGCCAGTCGGGCTGCTGGTCGGCCGCCGGCGCGGCGGCCTCCCGTACGCCGGGCGCTGCGGGGGTGTGGTCCGGGCTCATCGCGGTCCCTCCGATGTCGCTTCGGTCATTTCCGGAGACTTTCACACCGGCCTCCCTCAGCCGTGGCACACCAACTTCAATTCCTCGGGGCTTTTCCCGTCAAGCCCGGGCCCGCTTGGACCGGCCGCACGCGACGGAATTGGTCTGGCCGCACCTTCGGCGCCTCTGATTCGCTGTTCCCGGCACCACCCGCCCGTTCCGCCGGACCGAATTGCGCGGAGCCGGCGGACAATCGTGAACAGGGCGAGAACCGAGGGGGATCACGTGATGGCGCGCAGCACACCGATTCACGTACGCGTCAGCGCGTCCGGACTTCCGGCGCACGACCCGCTCGACCTCTACGAGGAACTGCGCCGCACCCACCCGGCCGACGACCTCTACCTCCTGGAGAACGCCTCCGGCACCGGACGGGACCCGGACCGGGCCGTGCTCGGCTGCGGGCGGCTGCTGGACCTGCGGGTCCACTCCGACGGCCCGCACGCGGTGACCGTCCGGCTCTCGGGCGAGCCGGCGCTGGTCCGCGCGCTGCTGGCGCACGGCCGCGCCCTGGGGCTGACGGCGGGCACCGCCCCGGCGGCGGACGCCGGGCGGGGGATCGCCGCCGCACTGCGGGCCGAGCGGTCCGAGCAGCTGTGGGCGTTCCTGGAGGCGGCCCGCGGCGGCCTGTTCGAGGTGCACACCGACCTGTCCCCGCACAGCTTCTCCTTCGGCTTCCTGACCAGCCTGGCCTACGAGTCCACCTGGCACATGGAGGACCTCGCCGAGCGGACCAAGGCGCCGCGGGGCCCGGACATCACGCTCACGCTGTTCCGTCACACGGTCTGGTACGACCGCACCGACGGCACGGTCAGCGCCCTGCGGGCGGACAGCGAGGAGTTCATCGCCCGTCAGGACCCGGGGGTGCACGGGCCCGCGGAGCGCGCGGCCCGGCGGGAGGGCGCGGCCCCCGTGCCGGAGGCGCCGGTGCCGCTGCGGGTGAGCGACAGCGTGGACCGGGCGACGTTCCTGGACTGGGCGGAGCGCTGCCTGGAGCACATCCGGGTCGGGGACATCTACCAGATCCAGGTCGGCCACCGCATCGACGTGCGCTCCGCCCTGACGCCGGAGGAGGTCTACCGGCGGCTGCGGGCCCGCAACCCCTCGCCGTACATGTACCTGGCGCCGCGCGGCGACTCGCTGCTGATCGGGGCGAGCCCCGAGCTGTTCTTCCGCATCGAGGACGGCGGGATCACCATGCGCCCCATCGCGGGCACCACCCCGCGCGGCGCGGACGACGGCGAGAACGAGCAGCGCGTCAAGGAGATGCGGGAGAGCACCAAGGAGCAGGCCGAGCACATCATGCTCGTGGACCTGTGCCGCAACGACATCGGCCGGGTCTGCGTCCCGGGCACCCTCCCCGTGGAGGAGCTGATGGAGGTGGAGGCCTACTCCCACGTCTTCCACCTGGTCTCCACCGTGCGGGGCCGCCTCGCCGACGGGATCACCGCGTGGGACGCGGTCCGGGCCACCTTCCCCGCCGGCACCATGACCGGCGCACCCAAGATCCGCGCCATGGAGATCGTCGACGGCCTGGAGCGCGAGCCGCGGGGCGGCTACGCGGGCGCGGTGGGCCTGCTGGACGTGCGCGGCTGGAGCGAGCTGGCCCTGTGCATCCGCACGATCGAGTACGACGGCACCGGCTACTCCACCCAGAGTTCGGCCGGCCTGGTGGCCCTGTCCGATCCCGCGGCGGAGTGGCGCGAGACCCTGGCCAAGATGGGGGCCGCCTACTGGGCCCTCACCGGAGGAGAGCTGCTGTGATGAAGGTCCTGCTGATCGACGCCTACGACAGCTTCGTGCACATCATCGACCAGTACCTGCGCACCCTGGGCGCCGACACCGAGGTGGTGCGGTCGCGGACCAGGACCCCGGACGAGCTGGCGGAGCTGGCCCCGGACGCCGTCGTCCTCGGACCCGGCCCCGGCCACCCGGCCGACTCCGGCCACGTGGAGCTCGTCCACCGGTTCGCGGGCAGCGTGCCCCTGCTCGGGGTGTGCCTGGGCCACCAGGCGATCGCGCTGGCCCACGGCGGCCGGATCGAGGTGGCCGACCAGGTGATGCACGGCCGCACCAGTGTGGTGCGGCACGACGGCGCCGGCCTGTTCGAAGGGCTGGGCAACACCCTGGAGGCCACCCGCTACCACTCGCTGGTGGTCGCCGAGCCGCTGCCCGAGCCGCTGGTGACGACCGCGGTCAGCGTCGACCACGGCTACGTGATGGCGCTGCGGCACCGCTCGCTGCCGGTGGCCGGGGTGCAGTTCCACCCGGAGAGCATCATGACCACGGGCGGACTGCGCCTCTTCGAGAACTTCCTCGCGACGGCCGGGAGCCCGGCGGCGGGAGCGCCTGCGGGCGGGGTGGCGGCGGGCGGGGTGGCGGTCAGCGCGGGCTGAGGACCTCGCCCAGCTCCCGCAGCGCCTCGGCCACCCCGGACAGCGGGAGGTGGGCGTGTCCCACGACCAGGGCGGGCGCCTCCCGGCGCGGCACGGCGCCGAAGGCCGCGCCGCCCCGCAGCAGGACCCCGCGGCGCAGCGCGCCGGCGACCAGCGCCGCCTCGTCGGTGCCGGGCGGCAGCCTGACGTAGGCGTGCAGTCCGGCACCGGCCCCGAGGACGGCCGCACCGGGCAGCCGGGCCCCCACGGCCTCCTCCAGGGCCCGGCGCCGGGCGGCGGTCCGTTCGGTGAGCCTGCGCAGGTGCCGGTCGAAGAGCCCGCTGCGCAGCAGTTCGGCGAGGGTGAGCTGGGTGAACGCGTCGGTGCCGAGGTCGTGTCCGGCGCGGACCCGCAGCAGCCGGCGCAGCAGTTCCTCGGGGGCGGCGAGCCAGCCCAGCCGCAGCCCGGGGTCGAGGAGCTTGCTGGCGGTGCCCGCGTAGATCACCCGGTCGGGGTCCAGCCGCTGCAGGGCGAGCGGGCGGGCGAGCCGGTCGTCGTACCAGAGGCCGCCGTCGTAGTCGTCCTCGATCACCCAGCCGTCGACCGCGCGGGCCCACCGGACGAGCGCCTCCCGGCGCCGGGCGGAGAGCACCGCGCCGGTCGGGAACTGGTGGGACGGGGTGACGAGGACGGCCCGGACCCCGGTCGCCGCGAGCGCGTCGACGTCGATCCCCTCCTCGTCCACCGGGACGGGCACCACGCCCATGCCGCTGTCCTGGACGAAGCAGCGCTGGCCCGGGTGGCAGGGGTCCTCCACGGCCAGTTCCGTGATGCCGGCCGCGGGCAGCGCGGCGCACAGCAGGGCCAGGGCCTGCGCGAATCCGCCCACCACCAGGACGGTGCCGGGTGCGGCCCGCACCCCGCGCAGCCGGCCGAGGTGGCAGGCGAGTTCGACGCGCAGCTCGGGCACCCCGGCCAGCGACGGGTAGGAGGTGCCGCGCGGCCGCGGGGCCTGCAGCACCCGCTGGTAGGCCGTCAGCCACTCCCGGCGGGGCACCCCGGGGGCGTTGTGGCCGCCGGGGCGCAGGTCCCAGCGGACGGCGGGCACCGGGCCCTCGTCCAGCAGCGCCGGCACCACCGCCTCCCGGGAGAGGTGGCCCGTCACCCGGGTTCCGGCGCCGCGCGCGGCCTCCAGGAAGCCCTCCGCGGTGAGCTGCGCGTAGGCCTCGACGACCACGCTGCGGGAGACGCCGAGGTCCTCGGCGAGCCGCCGGGTGGCCGGCAGCCGGGTGCCCGGGTGCAGGGTCCCCTGCCGGATCTCCCGTTTGATGAAGCGCTGGATCTGCGCGGTGAGTGATTCACCGTGCTCCCTGGAGATGTCCACCGCCAGGTGCAGGGGCATGATTCCTCCTTTCCGGTGCACGGCTTTCCCGACCGCCCCGCAATTCACCGGGGAGTTCACCGGTCCGGCCGGGGGGAATTGGACCGTTCTTTCACCCGGGGATTGGTCTGTATGAACGCCCGCGGCCCGCACACACTGGGCCTCGACACGCTTCCGGTGCCGACGAGGAGAATTCCCGTGACCGCACGGCCGAACGTTCGCGACTGGCCCTCCCTGCTCGAAACCCTGCTCGCCGGTGGCGATCTCACGTCCGACGACACCGACTGGGCCATGGAGCGGATCATGTCGGGCACGACCGGCCCGGCGGCGCTGTCCGGTCTGCTGATCGCGCTGCGGGCCAAGGGCGAGACCGTCGACGAGGTGGAGGGCCTGAGCCGGGCGATGCTCCGGCACGCGCTGCCGCTGCCGGTGACGGGTCCGACGCTGGACATCGTGGGGACCGGCGGCGACGGCTCGCACAGCGTCAACATCTCCACCATGTCGGCGGTCGTCGCTGCGGGCGCCGGGGCTCGGGTGATCAAGCACGGCAACCGCTCGGCGTCCTCCACCTGCGGTTCCGCGGACGTGCTGGAGGAGCTGGGCGTGGTGCTCGACCTGCCGGCCCACGAGGTGGCCGAGGTCGCCGACGAGGCCGGCATCACGTTCTGCTTCGCCCCCCTCTTCCACCCGGCGCTGCGGCACGCCGCCGCCGCCCGCCGCGAGCTGGGCGTGCGCACCGTGTTCAACCTGCTCGGCCCGCTGACCAATCCCGCCGCCCCCACCGCGCAGGCCGTCGGGGTGGCCTCCGCCCGGGCGCTGCCGCTGGTCGCCGGGGTGCTGGCCCGGCGCGGGGTGTCCGCCCTGGTCTTCCGCGGCGACGACGGCATGGACGAGCTGACGGTGACGACGACGTCCCGGGTGTGGACGGTGCACGGCGGGGAGGCCACGGAGGAGGTCCTCGACCCCCGTGACCTCGGCCTCGCCCCGGCGCACCGCGACGACCTGCGCGGCGGCGACCGCGCGTTCAACGCCCGGGTGGCCCGCGAGCTCCTGGACGGGGCGCGGGGCCCGGTGCGGGACGCGGTGCTGCTGTCGGCCGCGGCGGGGCTGGCGGCGCTGCGGCCCTCGGCCGCCCCGCTGACCGAGCGCCTCGCGGACGGGATGCGCCGGGCGGGCGAGGCCGTCGACTCGGGTGCCGCCGCCGCCGTGCTGGAGCGCTGGGCCGCCGTCACCGGGAAGCGGGCCGCGGAGCGCTGAGCCGGCCGGGCCCTCCGGGGGCCCGGCGCACCGCCCGGTGTCCGGG